>NZ_JBANBK010000075.1:0-43778 GCF_053572325.1 Bradyrhizobium sp. UFLA05-112
TCAACGGTGTCCACACTGCCGAAAACGACTCCTTGAAAAACACTGGCGCAGACCGATTCTGCCAAAGTAGTGCTAGGCCGCGCACCCATAAAGCCGGCCGACGATGCGACGAGGGCCACGTCTGCTTTGCCCCTTTAGCGATCAAGTTCGTGCGGCGGCGCGATATGTCGCGATGGGCCATTTCCGGAGTCATGCACCGCAACAAGAAGGTTCTATTGGATCACTCCGGCGGCGCGAGCGAGCAGCTCAGGAGCTGGTGCAATGCCGAGCGCTTTCGCAGTCTTGAGATTGATGACTAACTCGTATTTCGTCGGCGCCTGCACTGGAAGGTCGGCCGGTCTTTCACCTCTGAGGACACGATCGACGTAGCCAGCCGAGCGTCGGACTATGTCGGCAGTATTCGGTCCATAGGAGATCAGTGCCCCTTCCGCAGCGAACTGCCGGAAGCCGTATATCGCAGGAAGCCGCTGTCGTTCCGTCAATGCAATGACCGCGCGGCGGTGATTATTGATGAATGCGTCCGGTGCGACGATCAGAGCACCGCCAGGCTCGCGTGCGAGCGCCGTGATGGCTGCCTCGACCTCCGCCTCGTCGCGCACGGGAGATGCGGAGAGCTCGAGGGCGAGCGATGTGCGGGCCGCTTCGAGTTCGCGCAGGAATGCCGGGTAAAAAGGCGTCGTGTCGGGATTGAAGATGAGCGCTACACGTCTGACCCCGGGAGCAATCTCCTTAATCATCTCCATCCATTTTCCGATCAATAGGAAATCGATGAAGGTGAAGCCGGTGATGTTGCCGCCCGGCCGCGACAGGCTGGCCACGAAACCCTGTCCGACCGGATCGTTAACGAGGTTGAATACGATCGGAATGGTGCTGGTCGCCTCTTTCAACGCTGCGGTGATTGGCGTCCCGCTTCCGACGATGAGGTCCGGCGCCGAATGCACCAACTCCGTCGCGTAGGCTCGGATTCGGCCCAGATCTCCGCCGGTATATCGATGTTCAATTCGAATATTGCGATTCTCGATCCACCCGAGCGCCTCGAGCCCCTCCCGAAACGCAATGACGCGGGTCAGCACTTCATTATCGTTCTCGAGGTATGGATGGAGGAACGCAACACGACGCATGCTCGTCGCCTGCTGCGTGCACGAGGCCAATGGCCAGCCAACGGCCGCGCCTAATGAAAGTGCAATGAACTTGCGTCGTCGCATTCCGTCGCCCTTCAGGCCGAGCGACGCGGTCTAGCATATGCGTCAAGTTCCAAGTGTAATGTGCATCACAGCAAATATCCGCGCTGATGTTGCAGATGGGTCATTCGCGACCGAGTCCGCTGATGTTGCCCACCATTTGACGTCCGCTCTCGCCCCAAAGCAGCGTTCGTCCTAGAACGGCATTCCCATCAATTTGGACAAGCGTTCGATCGAGAGATAGCCGGCATGATAGGCAGTCATGCCGATCGCAAAAACGATTCCCGAGATCAGCGTGGTCCAGATCAGCTTGGGGCCCATCTTGGTCAGGATCGGCGCGCCGGGATCGGTGCCGGGTGCTCCGACGCCGTCCTCATGCTGGCTGCGTACGCCGAACGGCAGGGTCACGAACAGCGTGACCCACCAGAGCACGAAGTAGATCGCGAGTGCGGTGGATATCTGGTAGGCCATGGTTCGGACTTACGCCTGCTCGATTTCGACCAGC
Source organism: Bradyrhizobium sp. UFLA05-112 (assembly GCF_053572325.1). Taxonomy (NCBI): domain Bacteria; kingdom Pseudomonadati; phylum Pseudomonadota; class Alphaproteobacteria; order Hyphomicrobiales; family Nitrobacteraceae; genus Bradyrhizobium; species Bradyrhizobium sp. UFLA05-112. Next base: position 1,687 of record NZ_JBANBK010000075.1, read on the forward strand.
GCGCCGGAAAAGTCCTTCGGGTGCAGGAACAGCACCGGCTTGCCGTGCGCGCCGATCTTCGGCACGCCGTCGCCGAGCACCCGCGCGCCCTCCTTCACCAGCACGTCGCGCGAAGTGATGATGTCGGCGACCTCGTAGCAGACGTGGTGGATACCGCCGTCGGCATTGCGCTCCAGGAATTTTGCGATCGGCGAGGCGTCGCCCAGGGGCTCGATGAACTCGATCTTGGTATTGGGGAGCGTCACGAACACGGTGGTCACGCCGTGCTCGGGCAGCGCCACGGCCTTCGAGATCTGCGCCCCGAACGCCGCGCCATAGATCTTCGCCGCCCTGGCGGCATCCTTGGTCGCGATCGCGACATGGTTGAGCCGACCCAGCATGGTTCTCTCCCTTCTTAGAGCATGATCCGGATCCGAAGGGCCGCGTTAGCGCAAAATGTGACGCGGCATTCCGGAGAGATGATGCTCAAAAGATTCAGACCGTCAGTACGTGTACCAGACAGGGGGGCTTTTTGCCCCAGTGTTCGTTGATCACGGCGCGCACGGCGCGTCGCACCGACTCGCCCAGCGCATCCGGATCGCGGCGGCGCGGTTTTGGCAGGCCTTCAATGGTCGAGACGACGGCGTCGAAGACCAGGTCGTCAAACGCCTCGCCCGCCTTGTTCTTCTCGGGGATACCGACGAGATCGACCTCGGGCTCGTCGGCAAGCTCTCCCTGCGCGGTCATGGCGATGGCGACGAAAGCACAACCGGAGAAGGCCATCCGCCGCCGCTCGACCACCGCGCGCGATTTGGAGTCCTCCAGGATCGTGCCGTCCTTGTAGAGACGTCCGGAAGGCACCTCGCCAACGATACCGGGATCGCCTGGGCCGAGCTTCACCAGATCGCCATTCCGGCACACCAGCACTCGCGGCACACCGGCGGCGCGCGCGAGCTTGGCGTGCTCGTGCAGATGCAGGGCCTCGCCATGCACGGGGATCAGGAGCTGCGGCCTGGTCCAGGCGATCATGTCGCGCAATTCGTCACGCCGGGGATGGCCGGAGACGTGGACCAAATGGTCGCGGTCAGTGATGACCTCGACGCCCTGGAGGACCAGATTGTTGATGATCGAACCGACGGCCTTCTCGTTGCCGGGGATGGTGCGCGAGGAGAAGATCACGCAGTCGCCGCGGTTGAGCGTGATCTCGGGATGGTCGTCATTGGCGATGCGCGCAAGCGCCGCGCGCGGCTCGCCCTGGCTGCCGGTGCACAGCGCCAGCACCTTGTTCTGCGGAAGATGGCCGTAGACCTCGGGCGAGCGGAAATTCTGCACGCCGTCGAGGTAGCCGGTCTCGCGCGCGACCTGCACGACCCGATCCATGGCGCGGCCGACGACGACGACCTCGCGGTCGGCGGCGCGAGCCGCGTCCGCCACCGCCTTGATGCGCGCGACGTTGGAGGCAAAGGTCGTCACCGCGACGCGGCCCTTGGCCTCCTTGACGAGCTCGATGATGGTCCGGGCGACCTCGGCTTCCGAGGGCGAGCGGCCCTCGCGCACCGCGTTGGTGGAATCGCCGATCAGGGCGAGCACACCCTCCTCGCCGAGCTGACGCAACCGCCGCTCGTCGGTGGGACGGCCGATAATGGGGGTCGGATCGATCTTCCAGTCGCCGGTGTGCAGCACCGTGCCGACCTCGGTGTGGATCGCCAGTGCATGGGATTCCGGAATCGAATGCGCGACCGGGATGAACTCGACGTTGAACGGCCCGATGTCGACGCGGCCGCCGGAGGGGATCACGGTGACCGGGATCTTTGGCGGATTGCGCTCGGCCGCGCATTTGGCCTCGAACAGCGCCGCGCTGAACTGCGTCGCATAGATCGGACATTGCAGCTTCGGCCAGAGATCGATGATCGCGCCGAAATGATCCTCATGGGCGTGCGTGAGCACGAGGCCCATCAGATTCCTGCGTTCCTTCTCCAGGAAGTTGATGTCGGGCATGATCAGGTCGATGCCCGGCAGGTGCTCCTCGTCGCCGAAGGAGACGCCGAGATCGATTGCGAGCCAGGCACGCTGGTGGCGGTTGCCGAGGCCATAGATCGACAGGTTCATGCCGATCTCGCCGACACCGCCGAGCGGAGCAAACACCAGTTCGTCGGGCCTTGCCATCATGCCGCTCCCACGGATGCGGCCGCGCCGAAGAAGACCTCGCCAGCGGCCACCGGCACGCGCCGGCCGTCGGCGGTGCGGACGATCAGGCAGCCGGCCTCGTCGATGGTGTCGAAGATGCCCTCGAGCGTTGCGTTCCCGGTCCGGATCGCGACCTTCTCGCCGAGGCCGGCGGCGCGCTCCAGCCAGAGGCGGCGGATCTCCGCAAAGCCGCGGCCATCGTCCCAGATGCCCTGGAATTCGACCCAGGCATCCGACAGCGCCGTGAACAGCTCCTCCGCGCTGATATGGACGCCCAGGGCGGCCAGCGACACCGCGGGCGTCGGCGTGCCCTCGGGGGCCGCGACGACGTTGGTGCCGATGCCAACCACGACGGCCAGGCGGTCGCCGATGGCCTCGGCTTCGAGGCCGATGCCGACGAGCTTCTTGCCGCCGGCAAGCACGTCATTCGGCCATTTCAGGGTGTATCGGGGCCGGTCGGGACCGAGGCGAAGCGCAGCCTCCACGCTGACCCGCTCCAGCGCCGCCTCCTCGGCCAGCCCCGCCGCAAAGCCGAGCGTGGCGGCGACGGCCGGCGCGACGTCCATCACCTCGAGGATGCTGGCCGCCAGATTGCCCCGCGGCGCGATCCAGGCACGCTGGCGGCGGCCGCGCCCCGCCGTCTGCTCCGATGTCACGAACCAGATCGGGCCGCGCTCGCCTTGGCGGGCGCGCTCCAGGCCTTCCGCATTCGTCGAGCCGATCTGGTCGAAGGCTGCGAGGCGGTAGCCCGCGCTGAGAGCTCGATGACCGAGCGCGAAGCCCATCCCTAGAACAGCGACTTTGCCGCTGCGCTGGCGACACTCACGACGGGTCCCGCAAACAGCGCAAACAGGATGGTGAACAGGCCTGCAACCGCCAGCACAGCCCGCACCTCGACGCGCACCGGATCGATCTGCCCGGCAGGCTCGTCGAAGTACATCGTCTTGACGATGGCGAGATAGTAGTAGGCGCCCACCACGCTCGTCAGCACGCCGATGACGGCGAGCGTGAACAGGTTGGCCTTGATCGCGGCGACGAAGACGTACCATTTGGCGAAGAAGCCGGCGAGCGGCGGAACGCCGGCAAGCGAGAACAGCAGCATCGCGAAGAAGAAGGCGAGCAGCGGGTTGGTGCGCGAGAGGCCTGCGAAATCGCTGATCTGCTCGACGGCCTGGCCGTTGCGCTTCATGGCGAGAATGACGGCGAATGAGCCGAGCGTCATCGCAATGTAGATCACGAGGTACATCAGCACGCCCTGCGCGCCCTCGACCGTGCCGGAGGCAAGGCCGACCAGCGCAAAGCCCATGTGGCCGATCGAGGAATAGGCCATCAGGCGCTTGATGTTGGTCTGGCCGATCGCGGCAAAGGAGCCGAGCGCCATCGAGGCGATCGCCACGAACACCAGGATCTGCTGCCATTGCGAGACGATGCCGGGGAATGCGGTCAGCGTCGCGCGCGTGAACACCGCCATGGCTGCCACCTTCGGCGCCGAGGCGAAGAAGGCGGTCACCGGCGTCGGCGCGCCCTCATAAACGTCGGGCGTCCACATGTGGAACGGCACCGCTGAGACCTTGAAGCAGAGGCCGGCGAGCAGGAAGACGAGACCGAAGACCAGGCCGACGCTGGCGGTCGTGGCAGAAGCCGCGATGCCGGCGAAGCTGACCGTGCCGGTGAAGCCATAGATCAGCGAGGCGCCGTAGAGCAGCATGCCGGACGACAGCGCGCCGAGCACGAAGTACTTCAGACCCGCTTCGTTGGACTTGGCGTTGTCCCGGTTTGATGCCGCCACGACGTAGAGCGCGAGCGACATCAACTCGAGGCCGAGATAGAGCGAGATCAGGTCGCCCGCCGAGATCAACACCATCATGCCGAGGGTGGAGAGCAGGACGAGGATCGAATACTCGAAGATGCGTCGCGACGGATCGGACAAGAATTCCGTCGACAGGAGCAGCGTGACCGCCGAGCCGATCAGGGCCAGAATCTTCAGGAAGCGCGCGAAGTCGTCGACGATGAAGCTGCCGCCGAACGTGACCTGCTTGCCCGCTGGCAGCAGCAACACCAATACGCCGGTCACGACGAGGAGAAGGATTGCGAGCGTAGTCACCGCCCTCGTCGTCCCCTGCCCGCGATACGCACCCAGCATCAGCAGCGCCATGCTGCCAACCGCGAGGACGAGCTCGGGCACCACCGGTGCCAATTGATAACCTGCAGTCTCAAAGCTCATGGCGATACCCTCACCTGCCGCAATTATTGCAGCAGTGCGGCGGCCTTCACGGCCGTCACTGCGGTGTTGTAATTGTTGACGAGTTGCTGGACCGAGGCCGCCGACATGTCGAGCACCGGCTTCGGATAAACGCCGAACAGGATGGTCAGCGCGACCAGCGGGAACAGCGTGATGCACTCGCGCAAGGTCATGTCCTTGATCGACATCAGCGTCGGCTTCACCAGAGCGCCGAACACGATCTTTCGATACAGCCACAGCGCATAACACGCCGAAAGGATCACGCCCGTGGTGGCGAGGAACGCCGTCGGGAGCGAGACCTTAAACGTGCCGAGCAGCGTCATGAACTCGCCGATGAACCCGGACGTGCCCGGCAGCCCGACATTCGCCATGGTGAAGACCATGAACACCAGCGCATAGAGCGGCATCCGGTTGACGAGGCCGCCATAGGCCGCGATCTCGCGGGTGTGCATGCGGTCGTAGACGATGCCGACGCAGAGGAACAGCGCGCCTGACACGATGCCGTGCGAGATCATCTGGAAAACGCCGCCGGCGACGCCCTGGATGGTGCCGGCGAAAATGCCCATGGTGACGAAGCCCATATGCGCCACCGAGGAATAGGCGATCAGCTTCTTCATGTCCTCCTGCATCATCGCCACCAGCGAGGTGTAGATGATGGCAATGACCGAGAGCGTGAAGATCAGCGGCGCGAAGTCGTGCGAAGCCAGCGGGAACATCGGCAGCGAGAAGCGCAGGAAGCCGTAGCCGCCCATCTTCAGCAGGATCGCGGCCAGGATCACCGAGCCCGCGGTCGGCGCCTCGACGTGCGCATCCGGCAGCCAGGTGTGCACCGGCCACATCGGCATCTTCACCGCGAAGGAGGCAAAGAAGGCCAGCCACGCCCAGGTCTGCAATGACCGCGGCACGGCAGTGTGCATCAAAGTCGGGATGTCGGTCGTGTTGCCGTTCCAGTACAGCGCCATGATGGCGAGCAGCATCAGCACCGAGCCGAGCAGCGTGTAGAGGAAGAACTTGAACGAGGCATAGACCCGGCGCGGGCCGCCCCAGACGCCGATGATCAGGAACATCGGGATCAGGCCGCCCTCGAAGAACAAATAGAACAGCACGAGATCGAGCGCCGAGAAGGTGCCGATCATCAGCGTTTCCAGGATCAGGAATGCCATCATGTATTCGCGCACGCGGCTCTGGATCGCCTTCCAGCTCGCGATGATGCAGAACGGCATCAACGCGGTGGTCAGGATCACGAAGGGCAGCGAGATGCCATCCACACCCATGTGATAGGTGATGCCGGCGGCGAGCCAGTTGGCCTTCTCGACGAACTGGAAGTCGGCGATCGAGGAATCGAAGCGCGCGACCAGGAGCAACGAGACCGCAAAGGTGATCAGCGTGGTCCAGAGCGCTATCCAGCGCGCATTGCGCCGCGCCGCCTCGTCGTCGCCGCGAACGGCGTAGACGAGCAGCGCTCCGACGAGCGGCAGGAAGGTGGTGACGGAGAGGATGGGCCAGGTTGTCATTTACTGGCCTCCAAAGCCGAACATGAACCAGGTGATCAGGCCGGCGACACCGATCAGCATGGCGAATGCATAGTGGTAGAGATAGCCGGTCTGGATCTTCACGACGTTGCGGGTGATGTCCAGCACACGCGCCGAGACGCCGTCCGGCCCCAAGCCGTCGATGATGAAGCCGTCGCCCTTCTTCCAGAGCTGGTAGCCGACCCACTTCGCCGGACGGACGAAGATGATGTCATAGAGCTCGTCGAAGTACCACTTGTTGAGCAGGAACTGATACAGCATCGGCTGGGTGTTCGCGAGCTCGACCGGCAGGTACGGCCGGCGGATGTAGAACAGGTACGAGATCAGGAAGCCCACGATCATCATCACGGTCGGCAGGAAGCCGATGGTCTCCGGGATGTGGTGCATCTCCTCGATGATGTGCGGGTTCATCTTCACGGACTCGCGGAAGAACTCCTCGATGCCATGACCGGCGAACAACTCCTTGAACGGGAAGCCGGCCAGGATCGAGCCAGCGGCAAGAACCCCGATCGGGACTAGCATCCACATCGGGCTCTCATGCGCAGCCGCGTAATGATGCTCGTCATGCGGCTCGCCGTGGAAGGTCTTGAAGATCAGGCGCCACGAATAGAATGAGGTCAGGCCGGCGGCGACGACCGTCATCAGGAAGCCGTACACCGCGAACGGGTTGTGCGAGGCGTAGGCTGACTCGATGATCGCGTCCTTGGAGAAGTAGCCGGCGGTGAGCGGGAAGCCGGTCAGCGCGAGCGTGCCGACCACCATCACCGCATAGGTGTAGGGGATCTTGCGCCACAGGCCGCCCATGTTGCGGATGTCCTGCTCGTGATGCATCGCGTAGATCACCGAGCCGCTCCCCAAGAACAACAGCGCCTTGAAGAAGGCGTGCGTGAACAGGTGGAACATGCCGACCGAATAGGCTCCCGCCCCCATCGCCACGAACATGTAGCCGAGCTGCGAACAGGTCGAGTAGGCGACGATGCGCTTGATGTCGTTCTGCACGAGGCCAACGGTCGCGGCGAAGAACGCCGTGGTCGCGCCGAAGAACATCACGACGGCCTGCGCGTTCGGCGCGAGCTCGAACAGCGGCGACAGCCGCGCCACCATGAAGACGCCCGCCGTCACCATGGTCGCGGCGTGGATCAGCGCCGAGACCGGGGTCGGGCCTTCCATCGCGTCCGGCAACCAGGTGTGCAGCAGGAACTGGGCCGACTTGCCCATCGCGCCCATGAACAGCAGGCAGCAGGTCAGCGTCAGCGCGTCCACCTGCCAGCCGAAGAAGTTGATGGTCTTGCCGGTGAGGCCGGGAGCCGCATGGAAGATCGTCTCGAAATCGGTCGAACCGACCAGCGCGAAAACCGCAAAGATGCCGAGCGCAAAGCCGAAGTCGCCGACGCGGTTGACGACGAAGGCCTTGATTGCGGCCGCGTTCGCCGACGGCTTCTGGTACCAGAAACCGATCAGCAGATAGCTCGCCAGACCCACGCCTTCCCAGCCGAAGAACAGCTGCACGAGGTTATCGGCCGTCACCAGCATCAGCATGGCGAACGTGAACAGCGAGAGATAGCCGAAGAAGCGCGGCCGGTACGGATCCTCGTCCATGTAACCGATGGAATAGAGGTGCACGAGCGAGGACACGGTGTTGACCACCACCAGCATGACGGCGGTGAGCGTGTCCACCCGAAGCGCCCAGTAGACCTGGAGGTCGCCCGAGAGGATCCACGGCAGAATCGGAATCCGCGCGTCGTGGTGCAGGAAGCCGACGTCGACCAGCGTGAACCACGACAGGGCCGCCGAGACGAACAGCAGCCCGGTCGTGATCAGCTCGGCCGCGCGCGAGCCCTGAGCCGGCGGTTCGGAGACGTGGTGGTCGTCGTGGCCGTGATCGTCGTGGGCATGGTCATCATGAGCTGCCGACGCATGACCATGGGCATCGCCATGCGCGTCGTCGTGATGCTCGACCGTATCGCCGCTGGGGTTGCGGGCATGCGCGCCGAAAATGGCGATCAGGCCGGCGAGAATGGCGCCCAGCAGAGGCAGAAAGACAATTGCCTGGACCATAGCTGGGTTAACCCTTCATCAGATTGACGTCCTCAACCGCGATCGAGCCGCGGTTGCGGAAATAGACCACCAGGATGGCGAGACCGATCGCGGCTTCCGCAGCCGCGACCGTCAGCACCAGCAGCGCGAAGACCTGGCCGACGATATCGCCGAGGAAGGTCGAGAACGCCACCAGGTTGATGTTGACTGAGAGCAGGATCAGCTCGATCGACATCAGAATGATGATGATATTCTTGCGGTTCAGGAAGATGCCGAGGATGCCGAGCGTGAACAGGATCGCGCCGACGGCAAGATAGTGTCCGAGCCCGACCGTCATTTCACCCACTCCGCCGCATCGGCATCCTGGAGCCCCTGCCCCGACGCCACCTTGCGCAGCGCCATCGCCATGTCGGGCGTTCGCGCGTTCTGAACGTTGATGTCCTGCCGCTTGACGCTGGCCTTGTGGCGCAGCGTCAGCACGATGGCGCCGATCATCGCGACCAGCAGCACCATGCCGGCGAGCTGGAAGTAATGGATGTACTTCGTATAGAGCACGAGCCCGAGCGCCTCGGTGTTGGAGACGTTGGCCGGGATCGCCGCCGTGATCGTCTTGGACACGGTCGGGTTGATCACCCAGGCGCCGACGACCAGCAACAGCTCGAACATGAAGATGCCACCGATCACGAGGCCAACCGGCAGGTATTCGATGAAGCCCTCCCGCAACTCGAGGAAGTCGACGTCGAGCATCATGATCACGAACAGGAACAACACCGCGACCGCGCCGACATAGACGACGATCAGGATCATCGCCAGGAACTCGGCGCCCATCAGCACGAACAGGCCGGAGGCGTTGACGAAGGCCAGGATCAGATACAGCACCGAGTGCACGGGATTGCGCGAGACAATCACCATCACCGCCGAGGCGACGCAGATGCCGGCGAACAGATAGAAGAACAGCGCGGGAAGGATCATGCCCTCACCTCACCGGTACGGCGCGTCGAGCTCGATCGCTTGCGCGATCTCGCGTTCCCAGCGATCGCCGTTGGCGAGCAGCTTGGCCTTGTCATAGAACAGTTCCTCGCGGGTCTCGGTCGCGAACTCGAAGTTTGGACCTTCGACGATGGCGTCAACCGGGCAGGCCTCCTGGCAGAGGCCGCAATAGATGCACTTCACCATGTCGATGTCGTAGCGCACGGTGCGGCGCGTGCCGTCGTTGCGGCGCGGCCCGGCCTCGATGGTGATGGCCTGCGCCGGGCAGACCGCCTCGCACAGCTTGCAGGCGATGCAGCGCTCTTCACCGTTCGGATAGCGGCGCAGCGCATGCTCGCCGCGGAAGCGCGGCGAGATCGGCCCCTTCTCGAAGGGATAGTTCAGCGTCGGCTTCGGCTGGAAGAAGTAGCGCATGGCGAGGAAGAACGCCGAGACGAATTCCGACAGCAGAAGCGAGCGCGCGGTAGCGTTGATGTTGATACCCATGGCGGACCTCACTTCGGCGCGATGCCGGCGAAATGCAGCACGCCAGCCACCACGATCACCATCGCCAGCGACAGCGGCAGGAAGACCTTCCAGCCGAGACGCATCAGTTGATCGTAGCGGTAGCGCGGCACGATCGCCTTCGCCATCGCGAACAGGAAGAACATGAAGAACAGTTTGAGCGAGAACCAGATGATCCCCGGCACCCAGTTGAACGGCGGCAGATCGACCGGCGGCAGCCAGCCCCCCAGGAACAGGATCGTCGCCAACGCGCACATGGTGACGATGGCGACATACTCGCCGAGCATGAACAACAGATACGGCGTCGAGCCGTATTCGACCATGAATCCGGCCACGAGCTCGGACTCGGCCTCGACGAGGTCGAACGGCGGACGATTGGTTTCCGCCAGTGCAGAGACGTAGAACACCACGAACATCGGGAACAGCGGCCACACATACCAGTTCAGGATGGTGAGCTGCGGCAGGCCGATCAGGCTGGCAAGGCCACGCGCATGCTGCGCCTCGACGACCGCCGACAGGTTCAGCGTGCCGGCGCAGAGCAGCACGGTGATGATGACGAAGCCGATCGAGACCTCATAGGACACCATCTGCGCGGCCGAGCGCAAGGCGGCCAGGAACGGGTACTTCGAGTTCGACGACCAGCCGGCCATGATGATGCCGTAGATCGACAGCGACGAGATCGCGAAGATAAAGAGAACGCCGACATTGATGTCGGAGATCACCCAGCCGAGATTGGTCGGGATCACCGCCCAGGCCGCGAGTGCGAGCACGCACGACACCAGCGGAGCAAGCAGGAAGACGCCCTTGTTGGCGCCGGAGGGAATGATCGGCTCCTTCAGCACGAACTTCAGGAGGTCGGCGAACGACTGGAATAGGCCCCAGGGACCGACCACGTTCGGGCCGCGGCGGATCTGCACCGCCGCCCAGATCTTGCGGTCGGCGAGCAGGATGTAGGCGATCGCGACCAGCAGCACGACGAGCAGCAGGACGCTCTCCGCGACCATGATGATCAGCGGCCAGAGGAATCCGGTCCAGAATGCGCTTTCAAAGAATTCCATCAGATCACGCTTACTCCGCTGCGGTCAGCATCTGCCCGGAGGCAAGCCGCGAGCATTCCGCCATCACGGCGGACGCACGCGAGATTGGGTTGGTCAGGTAGAAGTCCTCAATCAGGGCCTTGAACGGCGCCTTCTCCGGCGTGCCGCCCTTGCCCGCAAGTGTCTTGACCTGGTCCGCGGTGCCCGCCTCGATCTGGTCCAGGCGGATCAGATGCGGCACCGCCTTGAAAATCGCCTGGCGCAGGGCCGCGAGCGAGTCGTAGCCGAGCTTCTTGCCGAGCGCTTCCGACAGCGCGCGGACGATCGCCCAGTCCTCGCGGGCCTCGCCCGGCGGGAACGCGGCGCGGCCCGTCATCTGCGCGCGGCCCTCGGTGTTGACGTAGATCGCCGACTTCTCGGTGTAGGCCGCCGCTGGCAGGATGACGTCGGCGCGGTGCGCGCCGCGGTCACCATGGGTGCCGATATAGACGACGAAGGTGCCGTCCGGCGCCTTGATCTCGTCGGCCCCGAGCAGGAACAAGACGTCCAGCGTGCCGAAGGTCGTCATCTGCGCGGCGTTCAGGCCGCCGGCGCCTGCCGCAAAGCCGATATCCAGCGCGCCGACGCGCGAGGCGGTCTCGTGCAGCACGCCAAAGCCGTTCCAGCCGTCCTTCACCGCGCCGATATCGAGCGCCAGCTTGGCCGCCTGCGCGAGGATCGCCGCGCCGTCGTGACGCGAGGTCGCGCCCGCGCCGACCAGGATGACCGGGTGCTTGGCGTTCTTCAGGACGTCAGCGAAGGAGTGCTTGCCGGCCACGAGGTCGGCGAGCGTCTCCGTACCCGCGCCGAGATGATCGTAGTCGTAGGTCAGATCAGCCTTGGCACCGACCGAGCCGATCTTGAGGCCGCCCGCGCGCCAGCGCTTGCGGATACGGGCATTGAACACTGCCGCGTCCTTGCGCGGATTGGCGCCGATGATCAGCAGCGCATCGGCCTGTTCGATGCCGACCAGCGACGGATTGAAGATGTAGGAGCCGCGGCCCAGCGCGGGATCGAAGGCGTCGCCGCCCTGCACTGCCAGATTGGCCGAGCCGAACTTGGCGAGCAGATCCTTCAGCGCAAACATCTCCTCGACGCCGGCGAGATCACCGGCAATCGCGCCGATCCGCTTGCCGTCGCTACGGCCCGCCTTGGTGGCGATCGCGGCGAAGGCTTCGGTCCACGAAGCTGCACGCAGCTTGCCGGCCTCGCGGATATAGGGCCGGTCGAGCCGTTGGGTGCGCAGGCCGTCGACGACGTGACGAGTCTTGTCCGAAATCCACTCCTCGTTCACGGCCTCGTTGACGCGCGGCAGGATGCGCATCACCTCGCGACCACGGGTGTCGACCCGGATCGCCGAGCCGATGCCGTCCATGACGTCGACCGACTGGGTCTTGCCGAGCTCCCAGGGGCGCGCGGCGAAGGCGTATGGCTTCGAGGTCAGCGCACCGACCGGGCAGATGTCGACGAGGTTGCCCTGAAGCTCGGACGTCAGCGCGTGCTCGAGATAGGTCGTGATCTCCATGTCCTCGCCGCGGCCCGTCGCGCCCATCTCGGGCGCGCCGGCGACTTCCGCCGAAAAGCGGACGCAGCGCGTGCACTGGATGCAGCGATTCATCGAGGTCTTGACCAGCGCGCCGAGATACTTGTCCTCGACGGCGCGCTTGTTCTCGGCGAAGCGGCTGGTGTCGACGCCATAGCCCATCGCCTGGTCCTGGAGATCGCACTCGCCGCCCTGGTCGCAGATCGGGCAGTCCAGCGGATGGTTGATCAGAAGGAACTCCATCACGCCTTCGCGGGCCTTCTTCACCATCGGCGACCGCGTCGAGATCTCCGGCGGCTCGCCCTTCGGACCCGGACGGCAATCGCGCACACCCCAGGCGCAACTCGCGACCGGCTTCGGGCCGCCCTTCACTTCGACGAGGCACATCCGGCAATTTCCGGCGATCGACAGCCGCTCGTGATAGCAGAAGCGCGGAATCTCGGCGCCGGCGGCCTCGCACGCCTGGAGTAGCGTGTACTCCGGCGGGACATCGATCTCTTTGCCGTCGATGATGAGCTTTGTCATTCTTCCTACTCCGCCGCGACCATGTTCACGGGATCGCGGACGCCGGCATCGTCGATGTCGGCCTTGTGCGAATACTGGTCGATCCGCGCTTCGATCTCATGACGGAAGTGCGCGATCAGGCCCTGGATCGGCCAGGCGGCTGCGTCGCCGAGCGCGCAGATGGTGTGGCCTTCGACCTGCTTGGTGACCTCGAGCAGCATGTCGATCTCGCGCTTGTGGGCGCGGCCCTCCGCCATGCGGGTCAAGACGCGCCACATCCAGCCGGTGCCCTCGCGGCACGGCGTGCACTGGCCGCAGCTCTCGTGCTTGTAGAAATAGGAAATGCGGGCGATCGCACGGATCAGGTCGGTCGACTTGTCCATCACGATCACGGCCGCGGTGCCGAGGCCCGAGCGCAGCTTGCTCAGGCTGTCGAAATCCATCGGAGTATCGATGATCTGCTCTGCCGGCACCATGCGCACCGAGGAGCCACCGGGGATCACGGCCTTGAGGTTGTCCCAGCCGCCGCGGATGCCGCCGCAATGCTTCTCGATCAGCTCACGGAACGGAATGCCCATGGCTTCTTCGACGTTGCACGGCCGCTCGACATGGCCGGAGATGCAGAACAGTTTCGTGCCGACGTTGTTCGGACGGCCGATGCCGGCGAACCACGCCGCGCCGCGGCGCAGGATGTCGGGCGCAACCGCGATCGACTCGACGTTGTTGACGGTGGTCGGGCAGCCGAACAGGCCGACGTTGGCCGGGAACGGCGGCTTCAGGCGCGGCTGGCCCTTCTTGCCCTCGAGGCTCTCGAGCAGCGCGGTCTCCTCGCCGCAGATATAGGCGCCGGCGCCGTGCGCGACGTAGAGATCGAACGGCCAGCCGTTGACATTGTCCTTGCCGATCAGCTTGGCCTCGTAGGCCTGGTCGATCGCGGCCTGGAGGTGCTCGCGCTCGCGGATGAACTCGCCACGGACATAGATGTAGCAGGCGTGCGCATTCATCGCGCAGCTCGCGATCAGGCAGCCCTCGATCAGGAGATGCGGATCATGACGCATGATCTCGCGGTCCTTGCAGGTGCCGGGCTCGGACTCGTCGGCGTTGACGACGAGATAGCTCGGCCGGCCGTCGGTCGATTCCTTCGGCATGAACGACCATTTCAGGCCGGTCGGGAAGCCGGCGCCGCCACGGCCGCGCAGGCCTGACGCCTTCATCTCGTTGATGATCCAGTCGCGGCCCCTGTCGATGATGGCCTTGGTGCCATCCCAAGCGCCGCGGCGCCGCGCGCCCTCGAGCCCCCAATCGTGGAGGCCGTAGAGGTTTTTGAAGATGCGGTCCTTGTCCTCGAGCATTTCAGTGCTTTCCGATCAACGGTTGGCTTGCTTGTAGGCAAGCCCGGCGGCGCAGACGGCAAAGGTCAGCGCCCAGAGCAGACTGGTTTCCAGCGACGCATTCAGGGTGAAGCGCTGCAGCATGAAGATGAAGGCAGCCGCCACCGCGGCATGCATGGCGATGAAGCCCCATTTCTTCACGGCGCCGCCCCTTCCCGCTGCTGATATCGCGAGATCACGCATCAGGTGATCTCCTTCAGCGTGGTCGGTCCGGTGACGGGAGCCGAGAACTGACGGCCGTTCTGCGGGCCGGGCTTGGGCGGATTGCCGGAGGCAAAGCCGTCGAGCACCTTGCCGAAGCTTTCCTTGGTCAGATCCTCATAGGTGTCCTTGCCGATCAACACCATCGGCGCGTTCACGCAGGCGCCCAGGCACTCCACCTCTTCCCAGCTGAAATTGCCGTCCTTGGAGAGGTGGAAGGGCTCGTGATGGATCCGGCTCTCGCAGACGTGGATCAGGTCTTCGGCGCCGCGCAGCCGGCACGGCGTGGTGCCGCAGACCTGGACGTGGGCCTTCTTGCCGACGGGAGCGAGCTGGAACATCGTGTAGAAGGTCGCGACTTCGAGCACGCGGATGTAGGGCATATCGAGCAGGTCGGCGATGACGCGGATCGCGGCTTCCGACACCCAGCCATCGTTCTGCTCCTGCGCCCGCCACATGATCGCGATCACGGCCGAGGCCTGGCGACCGGCCGGATATTTGGCGATCTGCTGCTTCGCAAACGCGAGGTTCTCCTCCGTGAACGTAAAGCTCGCGGGCTGGACTTCCTTGGGCGCTAGGCGGCGAACGGACATCTCTTCAATCTCTCACTGGATACGGCGCCGCGCAGCCTTCGCATTCAGGGCATCAATCCTGTCCTGCCAGAATGCGCTTGCGGTGCCGAAAACATTGTAGCCAACGTGGGTGGAGACCTTGATGCGATCGAGGATCGAGAGCTCGGTCACCGTCTCCATGCGACTGGTGGTGGGATCGTAGACGATCAGCTTCAGCGGGGTTTGTTCGAGGATATAGCGCGACACCGCGTGGCTGCGGTCGCTGCCGTGCTCCTCGCACATGATCACGCTGTCGCCTTCAAGAAGCCGCTTGCCACCCTTGATGGCGTCGATCTCGACGCCTTCGACGTCGAGCTTGATCAAATACTTGCCGTTTGCTTCGACCTTGCCGTCATCGAGCAGATTGTCGAGTGCAATCACAGGCACGTCCTCACCGCCCGCCGAGGGAGCGCCCGCGATGCTGAAAGCCTCGTGCTTGGTGCCGGAGAGCCGTGCGGTGCCGCGCTCGGCACCGATCGCACATTTCATGGTCTCGAAGCGGTTACCATTGATACGCGCGTTGTTCGCAAGCTTCGGGTGGTTCTGTCCCGACGGCTCGATCGCGATCGCCCTGTGCGAGCCGAACGGCTTGCTCGACACCAGCACCGACCAGTAGCCATAGTTCGCGCCGCAATCGAGCAGCGTGTAATCGACGTCGACGGAGTCAGCGAACAACAGTTCCAACTCGTCCTCGTAATTGTAGGAGCGGTTGAGCAGCTTGCTCCAGTAGCCGTCGCCGTAAGGGAATTCGAACACGGCGTCCGGGTTGAGCTTGATCGCGATGTTCCGCTCGGGCAGCGTTTTGCGCAGCAGATTGGCGCAGGCGATGTAGCCCATGTGCGAGAAGTGCGAGGAGATCTTCGATCCCGTCACCAGCGCCAAGGCAGCCGTCCGCTCCCACAGGTTGGCCCCTTCGAGGGCCCCCGAGGCGCGGTCAAACTGGATTGGCGCCGGCGCCATCACCGATCGACCTCTCCGAACACGATGTCGAGCGAGCCGAGGATGGCCGAGACGTCGGCGAGCAGATGGCCCCTGCAGATGTGGTCCATGGCCTGCAGATGGGCGAAGCCCGGCGCGCGGATCTTGCACTTGTAGGGCTTGTTGGTGCCGTCGGAGACGAGATAGACGCCGAACTCGCCCTTCGGCGCCTCGACCGAGGCATAGACCTCGCCGGCCGGCACGTGGACGCCTTCGGTGTAGAGCTTGAAGTGATGGATGAGCGCTTCCATCGAGCGCTTCATCTCGCCGCGGCGCGGCGGGAAGACCTTGTTGTCCTCGACAGCGACCGGCCCCCGCCCGTCCGGCGCCTTCAGCTTCTCGATGCACTGCTTCATGATGCGCACCGACTGGCGCATCTCTTCCATGCGGATCAGGTAACGGTCGTAGCAGTCGCCGTTCTTGCCGATCGGAATGTCGAATTCCATCTCGGCATAGCATTCATAGGGCTGCGCCTTGCGCAGGTCCCAGGCCGCACCGGAGCCGCGCACCATCACGCCGGAAAAACCCCACTCCCAGGCCTCCTTCAGCGGCACCACGCCGATGTCGACGTTGCGCTGCTTGAAGATGCGGTTGGCGGTGAGCAGGCGGTCGAGGTCGTCGACAACTTTGAGGAACGGATCGCACCAGGCCTCGATGTCGTTGATCAGCTTGGGCGGCAGGTCCTGGTGTACGCCGCCGACGCGGAAGAAGGCTGCGTGCATACGGCTGCCCGAAGCGCGCTCGTAGAACACCATCAGCTTCTCGCGCTCCTCGAAGCCCCACAGCGGCGGGGTCAGCGCGCCGACGTCCATCGCCTGCGTGGTGACGTTGAGAAGATGCGAGAGGATGCGGCCGATCTCGCAATACAGCACGCGGATCAACTGGCCGCGGCGCGGCACCTCGATGCCGAGCAGCTTTTCGGCAGCCAAGCAGAAAGCGTGCTCCTGGTTCATCGGCGCGACGTAGTCCAGGCGATCGAAATAAGGGATCGCCTGGAGATAGGTCTTCTGCTCGATCAGCTTCTCGGTGCCGCGGTGAAGCAGGCCGATATGCGGATCGACACGCGCAACGACCTCGCCGTCAAGCTCCAGCACCAGGCGCAACACGCCGTGCGCCGCGGGATGTTGCGGGCCGAAATTGATCGTAAAGTTGCGAAGCTGTTCGGGTTGCTCGTTCATGATCAGGCCTTCGGTCCCGCCTTCTCGTCACCGGGAAGCGGATAGTCCGCCCCTTCCCATGGCGAGAGGAAATCGAACTTGCGGAATTCCTGGTTGAGCCGGACCGGCTCGTACACCACCCGCTTCTCCTGGTCGTCGTAGCGGACCTCGACGAAGCCGGTCAGCGGGAAGTCCTTGCGCAGCGGATGCCCCTCGAAACCGTAATCGGTGAGGATGCGGCGCATGTCGGGATGTCCGACGAAGATCACGCCATAGAGGTCGTAGGTCTCGCGCTCGAACCAGTCGGCGCCGGGAAACACCTCGATCAGCGACGGCACCTGGGTGGTCTCGTCGGCCTGAGCCTTCAGCCTGATCCGGGTGTTCAGCGTCGGCGACATCAGATGATAGACGACGTCGAAGCGCTTCTCGCGCGACGGATAATCCACCGCGGTCACGTCGGTGAAGTTGACGAAGCGGCAACTTGGATCGTCGCGGAGGTACTTGACCACCTCGACGATCTTGGCGGCCTCGACCTCCACCGTGAGCTGGTTGAAGGCCACCGCGTGACCGGTGGCGGCGCCCGGAAGCGCGCTAACGATCGTTTGCCCAAGGGCGTCGAGCTTGCCGTCGTCCATGACGTAAAACCTTAGCGTTCGATGGTGCCGGTGCGCCGGATCTTCTTTTGCAGCAGCAGCACGCCGTAGAGCAGCGCTTCCGCCGTGGGCGGGCAGCCCGGCACGTAGATGTCGATCGGCACGATGCGGTCGCAGCCGCGCACGACCGAGTAGGAATAGTGGTAATAGCCTCCGCCATTGGCGCAGGAGCCCATCGAGATGACGTATCGCGGCTCAGGCATCTGGTCGTAGACCTTGCGCAGCGCCGGAGCCATCTTGTTGGTCAGGGTGCCTGCGACGATCATCACATCGGACTGGCGCGGCGAGGCACGCGGCGCAAAGCCGAAGCGCTCGACGTCGTAGCGCGGCATCGAGACCTGCATCATCTCGACCGCGCAGCAGGCGAGACCGAAGGTCATCCACATCAACGACCCGGTGCGCGCCCAGGTGATGAGGTCATCGGCCGCGGCGACGAAGAAGCCCTTGTCGGACAGCTCGTGATTGACCTCGAGAAAGAACGGATCATTGGCCCCGACCGGCTTGCCGGTCGACGGATCCAGAATGCCCTTCGGGGCCGGCGCGAGAACCGGACCGGCGGACGACGTGGCAGGGTTCAATCCCATTCGAGTGCCCCTTTCTTCCATTCATAGGCAAACCCCACCGTCAGCACGGCGAGGAAGACCACCATGGACCAGAAGCCGGTCGCACCAAGCTTTCCGAACGCTACTGCCCAGGGGAACAGGAACGCCACCTCAAGGTCGAAGATGATGAAGAGGATGGCGACCAGGTAGAAGCGGACGTCGAACTTCATCCGGGCGTCGTCGAAGGCGTTGAAACCGCACTCATACGCCGACAGCTTTTCCGGATCCGGCTGCTGGAAGGCCACGATGAAGGGGGCGATCAGCAGCACGAGGCCAATCAGGCCCGCTACCCCTATAAAGACCACAAGTGGAAGATAGTTCTGCAGAATGCCGCTCATTGGCGAGCCCTTTTTCCCGCAAGCCTCGGGTGGCTCGCGGATTCGTCCCGATTTGGAATTATTCTGAGCCTTAGCGCAGTGCACCAATGGGTGCAAGACACGCTGTTTTTAGGCCCTTTGCCGCCCCCAGAACAGTGGAAATCCCGGAATCGCCCCGCGGCTGGTATGGAGCAGAACCGCGGCCCCAGCAAGAGCATCCATGTCGGTCCTCCCGCCGTCGGCAGATGCTCCGCGCGGAGCATGTCGGACCGCCTCTCCGGGTGTCTAGGACGGCTTTGCTGTCCTACCGCGACGCAGCCAGGCCCAGGGAATGACGGCCATGGGAGAGCCGACCGTCACCCAGGCGACATATTTGCCGATCTCTCCCCAGAGCAGCGCCGCGAGCAGGCCGATCGAGGTCGCCATAGCGATCAGAATCGGCGCACCGAAGACCCGAATCCACGGGCGCGAGCGGCTGGGCGAGCCATGCATCATGACGGGACCGGGGCTCGTTTCGCGAATGCATCGGCACGGGCGGGCCTCCGCTTCCGCCGCCGTGCCAGCCAAAGGTAGAGACCGCTGCCGATCACGATCATCGTGAACACGTCGAGCGCAGCCCAGATCACCTTCAGCGGCATACCGCCATAGTTGCCGAAATGAAGCGGTTGCGAAATCAAGAGCGCCTGGAGGTAGACCGGCAGCGCCCGGCTGTCGGCGACCTCCCCGGTTTCCCCGTCCAGCAGCACAGGCTTCAGCAGGCGCGCCGTGAGAGCGGTCTCGCCGCGCATGAACGCCGCGAAATGGTGTGATGACGTGAACGGGGCGCCCGGGAAAGCGATGAACGCGATGTCCATGCTGGGCGCGGCCGCCTTGGCGCGGGCGACGACGCCGTCGAGCGAGGCCAGATGCACCGGCGGCGGCTTGCCGGCATAGGGTGCAACCATGCTGGCGAGCTCGGTCGCCTTCCACTGATCGAGCATCAGTTCGGCCCAGGTGTTGATCACGCCGGTCAGCCCGACCACCAGCGCCCAGACCACCGTGATCACGCCGATCAGATTGTGCCAGTCGAGCCAGACCACACGGCGCGCGGCGGGGTAGCGGATGGTCGCAAAGCGCAGGCGGCGCGTGAATGGCCAGTACAGCACCACGCCGGAGATGATGGCGAGCGCGAACAACAGTCCCATCGCACCGAGAAACAGTTTTCCGGCCTGGCCGGCGAACATGTCCGTGTGCAGCTTGAGCACGATCAGCATCGGCCCGACGCCGACAGGTCCGAGCAGCCTGGCCGAGACCGCATCGAAGGCGCGCACGGTGGCATTGTCCGGGGGACCGTCCGGCGCATTGTTGGTGAATGCAAACACGATCCCGGGTTCGTCCTTGTCCCAGGAGATGTATTGCAGTACCCGCCCCGGATCGGCCGCGAGCGCGGCGTCGGCGACCTCTTGGGTGGTCGCACGCGCCGCGCCCGCGTGAGCTTCGGGCTGGGGGGCATAGCCGAGAAGCTCGTCGATCTCGTGATGAAAGATCAGCGGCAGACCGGTCAGGCAGAGCAGGAGCAGGAACACGGTCGAGATCAGGCTGGTCCAGGTGTGGACCAGGGACCAGAGCCTGACGGTGCGCGCCTTCACGACGCGATCCCCTCGCCCGCCCTCACCATTTGTACGAGACGCTGGCGGTGACGCGCCGGCGATCGCCGTAGAAGCAGGACGTCACCGAGGCGCAGCTTGCGACATAAGTCTTGTCAGTCACGTTGATCACGTTCAGTGCTGTGCGCCAGTTCTGCCATTCATAGTGGAGCGCGAGATCGCCGAGCACGACGGCGGGAACCTCGAGCGTGTTGGCGGAGTCTGCCCAGGACGAGCCGACGTAGCGCACGCCCCCGCCAAAGCCGAAGCCTGCCAGTGGACCCTCCTTGAAGGTGTAGTCGGCCCAACCTGAGGCCAGGAGCTCGGGCGTGTTGGTTGGCGTCTTGCCGATCAGCGATGAATCGAGATCCTCGCTGGTGAAGAGATGATAGCTGGTGAAGGCGCCGATCAGCTTCAGCTCCTTCGTGACATTGGCCACCGCCTCGAGCTCGATGCCGCGCGAGGTGACCTCGCCGGTCTGGTTCTGCAACAACACATTCGACGGATCGGTGGTCAGCGCGTTCTGACGCTTCAGGTCGAAGGCCGAGACCGTGAAGTAACCGTCGAACCATTTCGGCTGCACCTTCAGGCCGACCTCGACCTGCTTGCCGGTTTCCGGCAGGAGCAACTGGTTGTTGGCATTAAGGCCAATGACCGGATTGTAGCTCGTCGCATAGGAGACATAGGGCGCAAGGCCGTTGTCGAAATTGTAGATCAGGCCCACGCGCCCGCTGAACCTGCTGTCATCGCGGCTGGCCACCGTCGCTCCGGTGTCGCGCGCGGCCTGAGTGGTCTCGACCCAATCGTTGCGGCCGCTCACCACCAGCGTGAAGTTGCCGAGCTTGACCTGGTCCTGAAGATAGGTGCCGGCCTGCTTCTGGGTGATCAGGTAGTTGCGGAACGGCCCGGTCGTAAATGGCACATTGAGACCGTAGACCGGATTGAAGACGTTGATCGACGGCGTCGTGCCAAACTGGAACTGCTGATAGTCGTCGATCTGGTAGCCCCGCAGATCGACGCCGAACAGCATCGTGTGCTTCACCAGGCCGGTGTCGAAACGATACTCCAACTGGTTGTCGAGATTGGCCTGATTGGCCGTGTCCTTCGCGTACCAATTGTAGCGCGCGATGTCGCCCGTGTTGGCGTTGGAATAGCCGTTGGCGACGAGGCCGCGATACGTCACGTCGACATGCGCGAAACGCGCATTCTGCCGGAACGTCAGGCTGTCGGTGAGATTGCGCTCGAACTGATAGCCGAGCATCTCCTGCTCGCGCGTGAACTTGTCGATGCTGGGATCGCCGAGGAACATACTCGTGGGGATACGACCGAATGGTGCGTTGGTCACCGTGCCCTGATAGGGCAGGAAGTTGATGCCGCGGGTATCCTGCTTCGATGCCGACGCAAGGACGGTGAACGTCGTGTCGGCATCCGGCTTCCAGGTTACCGACGGTGCGATGAAGTAGTTGTTGTCGGGCGTGAAGTCGACCTGCGTGCCACCGTTCTGGACCTGCCCGACGACGCGATAGAGCAGCTTGCCGTTCTCGGGACTCGTCGCGACGGGACCACCGACATCGAAGCCGACATAGGCATTGCCGAAATTGTTGACGCCGGTCTCGATGTAGCGGATCGGCTCGCCAGGTGGCATCTTGCTGATGACGTTGACGATGCCGCTCGGGCTCGAGCCGCCATAGAGCACCGCAGACGGGCCGCGCAGCACCTCGACGCGCTCCATGTTCGGCGATTGCAGCTTCCAGCTCGCATAGGACGTGTAGAAGAGCTGCATGCCATCGAGGAACAGGCCGACGTCGTCCGATTTGAAGCCGCGGATCAGCCACCAGTCGTTACGGGTGTCGGCACCGAAGGTTCCGGCGCGCACGCCCGCCGAATAGCGCAGCACCTCGTCCAGCTTGTTCGGCTTCTGGTCGCGGATCTGCTCGGCGCCGATGACCGACACCGATTGCGGCGTCTCCATGATCGGCGTGTTGGTCTTGGTGCCGGAGGAGCTGCGGCCAGCGACATAGCCGTGGACCGGGCCGCGCGGCGTCTCGACGAATCCGACATTGCGCTCAGGCTGCAGCTTTCTCTCGCTCACGCTCTGCGCTGCCCGCGGCGTTCGGCGTGGCGCGGAGGCCGCTGCGCGGCGGCGGGGCTCGGGCGAGGCCACGGTAACCGGTGGCAAGGCTTGCGCCCCGCTTTGCGACGAGGATCCCGAGGATTGACCGACCGA
The DNA here is from genome assembly GCF_053572325.1 of Bradyrhizobium sp. UFLA05-112. Taxonomy (NCBI): domain Bacteria; kingdom Pseudomonadati; phylum Pseudomonadota; class Alphaproteobacteria; order Hyphomicrobiales; family Nitrobacteraceae; genus Bradyrhizobium; species Bradyrhizobium sp. UFLA05-112. The sequence goes on from NZ_JBANBK010000075.1 coordinate 24,043, forward strand.
AGCTTGCGGCAACAGCACCAGAGCGGACGCGGTCGCAAGTCCCGCCGACCGCAGCATTCCAAGACAGTTCAACGCACCACCCCAACCTGCAACGTTTGTAGTTCCATGCCGTCAGTGCGAATGACGACATGCGTTGCATGGACGCTTAAGCGAGCACGCGCGGAAGACCTAATTGAATGCCTCTTAGAACAGCTCTTAGAGATCTTCCAAGAACGCTTCAAAAATGGACGCTACGTCGGCGGAACGATCAGTCCGGATCCTTTTCCGCCTCGAGCATCTCTTCGGCGGCCGCGGTCAGGCGATCGATCTGCACCAGCAGCGCGTCGAGCTCGTCCTTGCTCAACTGTTGCAGCAGGCGCCGATTGCGCTCCTGCGCGCTGGCAACGATCGCGTCATGTGCGGCGAGCCCTGCCTTGGTCAGCGAGATCAGCACTTCGCGACTGTCGTTCGGATTGGGCGTTTTCGCGATCAGCTTGCGTGACGACAGCCCCGCAAGCGCGCGGCTGATCTGTCCCTTGTCCTGACCGACGGCTTCGGCGAGCCGCGCCACGCTCATCGGCGGACGCCGGCCGAGCGAGGCGACGAGGCCGAACTCCACCGAGTTCAGTCCGACGACACGCTTGTAGCGCAGGATGGCGCCGCGCTTGAGCAGATTGGCAAGCACCATCAGCCGCGACGACAGCATCACGGTGATCGGCGCCGCATCGTCCCCAACGTCGGGCGACATACGCCCGCCTCTGCTCGGCTTCTGGCTCATGCGCCACCTCTGCCAACAAACAAACGGCCTGCCAAGGGGCGCAAGGACTGCTGACCTCGTTCCTGGTCGGCTTCCATCTCGGGCCGATCTTTGCGATCGCGCAGACGGTGGCAAAGCCCAGCATGCGGGCGCTGGCCTCCGCGCTCATCGCCCTGACCGCAACCCGCTTCGGCCAGGGACTGGGACCCCTCATCGTCGGCATGATCAACGACGCGCTGAAGGCCGGCTTCGGCGCGGACGCCGTCCGCTACTCCCTGCTGTCGGCGGCGGTCACGACCACAGTGGGCGCCCTGCTCTTCGTCCGGGCTGCCCGGACGATCCGGACCGATATCGCCCGAGCGGCGGCCTGAAACGACCCTCCAGCCAAAACCACGCCGCCCAGATGAAACCATTTTGCCGACGGCGCGAAACCATCCGGAAACAGATCGTCCTTAGAAGGTGAGCCAACAGACGGGCGGGAAAGCCCGTCGGGAGGCTCTGATGAACCACTCCATTCACTCTGCTGATCGTGCGACACACCTGAAGATCGTGGTGGTGGCGCTGGTGGCCGGTATCGCGGTGGCAGCCTTCGGAATCGCGGCGCGGACCGGCATCGACCTCAGCCAGACCGCCCAGACGACCCACACGATCAAGGCTGGTAAGCCGGTGGTGGTGACGAGTTCGGGCACCTCGGAGATCCGCTAAGGCCGAAACGGACCATTTCGGACAGACACCAAGGCCGCCTTCGGGCGGCTTATCGTTTGTGGCGTTCCAGGAGAATTCCGCGCTAAGCCATTGATTCAATGGCGCGAGAGACGGGGCTCGAACCCGCGACCTCCGGCGTGACAGGCCGGCGCTCTAACCAACTGAGCTACTCCCGCGTGCTGGGCAAAGCCATGCGGAACGAGGGGGGACTTAAAGGTGCGACCTGGTGAAGTCAAGGACGTTGCGCCTCTCCCGTAAACATCGGGTGTTTCTGCGAGACTTCACCGAAATTCGCGCCGGGGTAACCGGACCGTCAGGTCCCGAATCGTCTGGTGCCAGGCGGCTGCAAATTCCAGCGCCGGAAGCCGCCGTCCGCCCCGTTCAGGGAACTGGCCGAAGCGAGCTGAGACTTACGGTTCATTAAGCCTGTTCACGCCGCGTTGCGGCGGCGACACGCAGTCCCCGGAATGACGCTTTTCTGGTATACCGCCCCTCATCCGACCCCGGCGGCTATGAGAAGAAATGTCCCTCACCTTTACCCACACCGTGACCGAGCGCTTCCTGCGCTACGTCACCATCGACACCCAGTCCGATCCCGAATCCCCGACCTCGCCCTCGACTGAGAAGCAGAAGGATCTCGGTCGCGTGCTCGTGACCGAACTCAAGGCCATGGGCGTCGAGGACGCCCATCTCGACGACTACGGCTATGTCTACGCGACGATCCCGTCCAACACCGACAAGAAGGTGCCGGTGATCTGCTTCTGCTCGCACATGGACACCTCGCCCGACTGCTCGGGCAAGGACGTCAAGCCGCAGGTCGTGAAGAATTATCGCGGCGGCGACATCACGCTGTCAGCCGACCCCACCCAGGTGATCCGCTTCGCCGAGCATCCCGCGCTCAAGAACCAGATCGGCAACGACATCGTCACCACCGATGGCACGACGCTGCTCGGCGCCGACAACAAGGCCGGCGTCGCCGAGATCATGGATGCCGCGCATTTCTTCATCAACAATCCCGATGTGAAGCACGGCACCATCAAGATCCTGTTCACGCCCGATGAAGAGATCGGCCGCGGCGTCGACAATGTCGACCTGAAGAAGCTCGGCGCCGATTTCGGCTACACCATGGACGGCGAGAGCGCCGGCAGCGTCGAGGACGAGACGTTCTCGGCTGACGGCGCCACCATCACCATCCAGGGCGTCTCTGCCCATCCCGGCTATGCCAAGGGCAAGATGGAGCACGCGATCAAGATCGCAGCCGCCATCGTCGAGCGCCTGCCCAAGGAAGGCTGCTCGCCCGAGACCACCTCGGGCAAGCAGGGCTTTCTGCATCCGATCGGCATCTCCGGCGCGCTCGAGCAGGCGACGCTGTCCTTCATCGTGCGCGACTTCACCGAGGAAGGCCTGAAGGAAAAGGAGACGCTGCTCGAGGGCATCGTCAAGGACGTGATGAAGGAGTATCCGCGCTCGACCTACAAGTTCGAGGTGCGCGAGCAGTACCGCAACATGAAGCAGGTGATCGACCGTCACCCCCACATCCTCGAATACGCCATCGAAGCGATCCGCCGCGCCGGGCTGCGCCCGATGCGCACCGCGATCCGCGGCGGCACCGACGGCTCGCGCCTGTCCTTCATGGGACTGCCCTGCCCCAACATCTTTGCCGGCGAGCACGCGTTTCACTCGCGCCTGGAATGGGTCAGCCGGCAGGACATGGAAAAGGCCGTCCAGACTATCGTGCATCTCGCGATGATCTGGGAAGAGCGGGCGTAGGATTCCCAAACGAAGCCATGGCCGGTCTCGTCCCGGCCATGGCCCTGAATTTACGGCATCGGCATCGCGCGACGGCCGCGATGGAACCGGTTCGAGCTCGCCATCCATTGCGGCAAGGGTTCGCCATCGCGGTGGCGTCCACCGGCGACTGCCGCCGCCCAGGCGACGACGGCTCCTATCAGGGCTGCCGCGGCGACCGAGAACGCGACGATGATCGAACTGCGCCGCGCGTGGTTGATCGCCGTCTGGGCCTCCGCGATCACGGCATCGACGCGCCGCTCGGAATCCGCGGTTGCCAGCCCCGTCAGCGCGGCCGTCTGTTGCACGAGATAGGTGCGATCATCGCTGCTGACGCCACTGTGGCTCGACGATGTCATGAGGATCCGTCCGGCTTCGGCGCGGGCCTCCCTCATGTCTGCGTTGGGAGGGCGACGTGACGCGCGGAACAGCTTGTCGAGCTCATAGCTCAACAAGGGTTCGGCGGCGCTCACGTTGCTGGCCGAGCTGCGTATCGGCGAACGCTCGATCGCGGACGCGCCGAGGATCGCGAGCAATGCCGCACCGATCAACACCGCCAGAGCCCATGATGTCAGTCCGTGCAGCCCGTCCCGCCGCTCGCCGTCATCCTCGATCGTTGCGAGCGCAGGCGCAGGCCGCGCGATCCGCCCGGCGATGTAGCCGCCAAAGCCGAAGCTGACGATCGCCTGGAGGATCAGATACAGTCCCGACAACAGCGCCAGCGCCGATGATGCATCGCGCCATGTCGGCGACGTCGAGCTGACGCCGAGGCCGATGGCGACGCCAAAGCCGACCAGGATGAACGACATTGCACCGGCGGCGAACGCGCCTGCCAGCACCGAGCTCCATTGGATGACCCGGCGCCCTTCGGCGGCGGGCACGCTGCCTTCCATGACTTCCTCCTGCACGAGAGCTTCGATAGTCATCGCGGCGCTCTCAGCGCAGGCCGAAGAACGACAGGATCGCCATGATCACGACGATCAAGCCGATGAGATAGATCAATCCGTCCATAAGCCCGTCCTCCTCAAATGCTCCGTGGCGCTAATGAAGCGGCGCAAGGAATGTTCCTAAGCGGATCTTCCAGACGGGAACGAATCATCGAGATGCGGGTTATCTGCACAAGTCCAAGGGAAACATAGATTGTGAGCACAAAGGCCCCAGCCGGTCCGCGCCGGATCTGGGGCCTTTTCGTTTTTGCGCTGCATTAGCTGTCGTATGTTAACGACGCCAATCCCGGGATCATCAAAGATGCGGTCGGGGCGCCCCCAAAGGAGCGGGAGAGCCGCGTGGATCGCAGAACGGCATGCCTGAACCAGGCAAACGCATTTCGAGAAAAGGCGATCGCAGATCCCGAGCACCACGACCAATGGATCGACGAAGCCATCAAATGGCTGGAACGGGCGATGGAAGAGGGCTACCACGTCGCGGTGACGGTTGAAGCCGGCGATGGCCGCACCATTCCGAAACCAACGGCAGCAGCCGATACGATCTTGTCGCATCGCCACGACGTACAGGTCCTGATCGCACCCGCACGCGAGAACCAATCGCGACAGCCTGTCGCCGCTGCGGCGTTTATTCTCGGGACGTAACAATGTTGCGGGTCGACACTGTTCCCGCGGGCGTGCTAGGCGGGACACGAACCGCAACGAGAGTGAGCACGTGTCCGCGATCCGCCGGCCATTCGAAATGTTTCGCACGCGCGATCTGCGCGGGCTGCTGGCCGTGCTCGTCGCAACCATCTACCTGCTGTCGGGCCTGCTGCACGGCGCGCACGATCTCGATGTGACGAACCCTACCGGCAAGGCGGAGATCGCCTTAGCGCTCGATGGGGCCGCCGGCCATACCGATCACAAGGCGTTCGCCGGCCATCATTGCCATGGCTGCTTCTCGGTAACGGTCACGCAGCCGGCACAGGCCGGGACGCTGAACGCCCTCGTCGCCGCTCCGCAGCCACCTCGCCTGCCCGCCGTCGCCGGGGTGGTCCCCGACACGGACTCCCCGCCTCCCAAACATATTGCCTGAACGGATTGGTCGGGGCGCTCGCGCGCCTCTTAGCTTCATCCTCCACAGGTCGTTTCCATGTTTTGCAGGCGAACTGCCGCGCGCTTGGCGTGCGCGTCGGCTTTCTTGATCAACGCGCTGCTCGCGCAGTCCGCAGACGCGCAGACCCTGACCATGCGCACCGCGCTGACGCGCGCGCTGGCCGCGAGCCCGCGGCTGTCGGCAGCCGAACGCGACGTCGGCATCGCGGCAGGACAGCGCATTCAGGCGGGTGCGCTGCTCAACCCGGAGCTTACTTACGAGCAGGACAATTCCTTCGGCTCCGGCATCTACCGCGGCACGAAGTCGGCCGAGACCACGCTCCAGATCAGCCAGGCGTTCGAGCTGTTCGGCAAGCGCGAGGCACGAATAGCCGCGGGTAGCGCCGGTGTCGAAGTCGCCGCAATCCAGCGCAAGGCTGTCAGGCTCGAGGTGCTGTCGGAGACCGCCATCGCCTTCCTCGGCGTGCTCGGCGCCCAGCGCCGCATCCAGATCCTCGACGAGCAGGTCGCCGCGATCGATCGCCTGACGCCCCTGCTCCGCCGCCGTGTCGAGGCCGGCGCCTCTTCGCCCGCCGAGACCGGCCGCGCCGAGGTCGCCTCCGCGCTGGTGAAGGCCGACCGCGAGCGCTTCAAGGCGACGCTTGCCAGCGCTCGGCGCGAGCTCGCCGTGTTGATGGGCGATCCCACGCCGAAATTCGCTGATGTCTCCGGACGGCTTGACGCCACCGGCCGTCCGCCCTCGTTCCAGTCGGTTGTCGCCGCCATCGATGCCAATCCGCAACTGGTGCGCTGGACCGCCGTCTTTGCGCAGCGCAACGCCGAGCTGCTGCTGGCGCGCCTGAAACCGTATCCGGACGTGCGGATCGCCGCCGGCTGGCGCCATTTCAACGAGACCAATGACGACGCGGTGCGCCTCACCGTCTCGGTGCCGATTCCCGTGTTCGACCAGAACCAGGGCAACATCCTCTCGGCACAGGAAAGTCTCGCCAAGACGAAGGCCGAGCGCGAAGCCAATCGCAACGCGCTGATCGTGATTGCCGGTCGCGCCTATGACTCGCTCCAGGGCTCGCTGCGCGAGCTGGCCGTGCTGCGTGAGACCGCGATCCCCAAGGCGCAGGAAGCGGCGGAAGCCATTTCCCAGGGCTACGGCCAGGGCCGCTTCACGCTGCTCGAAGTGCTCGACGCGCAAGCCAGCGTCGTCCAGGCGCGCCTGCGCGAGCAGGAAGCGCAGCAGAACTTCCATGCCGCGGTCGCCACCATCGAAGGCCTCGTCGGCAATCCCCTCACGCTTGCCCGGGAGAGCGCCAGATGAAGACATCCTCGACCATCCTCGTGGCTCTCGTCACCGCCGCACTCGGCGCCTATGGCTACGCCATGCTGGCGCCGGCCAAGGTCGAAACCGCGAGCCAAGCCCAGGACAAGACGCCGGAGAAGCCGGCGAACGCGCATGTCGAGCAGGACGAGCACGGCGCCGATCGCATCAGGATCTCCGACGTCAAGCTTGCCGCAGCGGGCGTGACGCTCGCGGAAGCCGCAAGCGCGACGCTGACCGATACGCTCTCCTTCAACGGCGTGCTGCGCGCCAACCAGGAGGCCGTGGTGCAGGTGACGCCGCGCTTCCCCGGCATTGCCAAATCGATACGCAAGCGGATCGGCGACACCGTCGCCAAGGACGAGCTGCTAGCGTCGATCGAAAGCAATCAGAGCCTGACGGCCTACGACCTCAAGGCGCCGATCGGCGGCACGCTCATCGACCGGCAGATCTCGCTCGGCGAATATGCCTCCGAGCAGAAGCCAGCCTTCGTCGTCGCCGATCTCTCTACGATCTGGGTCGACCTCTCGATCTATCGCCAGGACATCAAGCGCGTGCACCTCGGCGACGAAGTCCTGATCAATCCTGACGATGGCCGCGGCGAGATCAAGGGCACGATCTCCTACCTGGCCCCCGTCGGCGTCAGCGAGACCCAGACCGCGCTGGCGCGCGTCGTGCTGGGGAACGCCGACGGACGCCTGCGGCCGGGCCTGTTCGTCACCGCACGGCTGATCCTCGCCGCGCGCAACGTCGCTGTGGCGGTCCGGGCCAGCGCCATCCAGACACTGGAAAACCGGACCATCGTCTTCGTCCGCGAGGATGGCGACAAGATCGAGGCACGCCCGGTCGAGCTCGGCGAGTCCGATCCGCGCTATGTCGAGATCAAGGCAGGGCTATCGGCCGGCGAGCGTTACGTCGCCGAGAACAGCTTCGTCGTGAAGGCGGAGATGGGCAAGGGAGACGCCGATCATGATTGAGCGCATCCTCGCCTTTTCGATCCGTCAGCGGTGGCTCATCATGCTGCTCGCGATCGGCGCACTGACCTACGGCGCGTGGGATTTCCAGCGTCTGCCGATTGACGCGGTCCCCGACATCACCAACGTGCAGGTGCAGATCAACACCCGCGCGCCCGGCTATTCGCCGCTGGAGACCGAGCAACGCATCACCTTTCCGGTCGAAACCGCGATGGCCGGCCTGCCAAGCCTCGACTACACGCGCTCGCTGTCGCGCTATGGCCTGAGCCAGGTCACCGTGGTCTTCAAGGACGGCACGGACATCTACTTCGCGCGCCAGGTCGTCGGCGAGCGCATCCAGCAGGTGAAGGACCAACTCCCCGCCGGCGTCGAAGTGGCGATGGGTCCTGTCTCGACCGGACTGGGCGAAATCTTCATGTACACGGTTGAGGCGAAACCGGGCGCCAAGATCCAAGTTGATAAGGCGCAAGGCGGCGAGGACTATTCGCTGACCGACCTGCGCACCGTGCAGGACTGGATCATCAAGCCGCAGCTTCGCAACGTGCCCGGCGTGATCGAGATCAACACCATCGGCGGCTTCGAACGGCAATTCCACGTGCTGCCCGATCCCGGCAAGCTGATGGCCTACCGGCTCGGCTTCCGCGATGTCATGACGGCGCTCGCCGCCAACAACGCCAATGTCGGCGCCGGCTATATCGAGCGCAACGGCGAGCAATATCTGGTGCGCTCGCCCGGCCAGGTCGGCAACGTCAGTGAAATCCAGGACATCGTGATCGGCGCGCGCGGCAGCAATCCGGTCCGGGTCAGGGACGTCGCCGAGGTGATCGAGGGGCGCGACCTGCGCACCGGCGCGGCAACCCTGAACGGCGAGGAGACTGTCCTCGGCACCGCCATGCTGCTGATCGGCGAGAACAGCCGCACCGTCGCACGCCGCGTCGCGGCCCGGCTCGAGGAGATCGCCAAATCGCTGCCCGAAGGCGTCGTCACGCGCACGGTCTATGACCGCACCCATCTGGTCGAGGCCACCATCCGCACCGTCCAGAACAATCTGCTGGAAGGCGCCGCCCTGGTCATCGCCGTTCTGTTCCTGATCCTCGGCAACATCCGCGCCGCCCTCGTCACGGCCTGCGTGATCCCGCTCTCGATGGCGCTGACGATCACCGGCATGGTCGGGACCAAAATGAGCGCCAATTTGATGAGTCTCGGCGCGATCGATTTCGGTATCATCGTCGACGGCGCGGTGATCATCGTCGAAAATTGTCTCAGGATGCTCGGCAAGGCGCAGCAGGCGAAAGGCGGCCTGCTCACCACGCCTGAGCGCCTGCGCACCATCCTGCGCGGCTCGCGCGAGGTCATCAAGCCGAGCCTGTTCGGGACGCTGATCATCGCCGTGGTCTATCTGCCGGTGCTGACGTTGACCGGCGTCGAAGGAAAAATGTTCACCCCGATGGCGCTCACCGTTCTGATGGCACTGGCCGCGGCCGTGCTGTGCTCCATCACCTTCGTGCCGGCGGCGGTTGCGATCCTCGTCACCGGCAAGGTGTCGGAGATCGACAACCTGTTCATGCGCGGCGCCAAACGCATGTATCTTCCCCTGCTCCGCCTCGCCATCGACAATCGCCGTGCCGTCGCCTCTGCTGCTGCCGCCATCGTGATCGCCAGCGGCGTTGCGGCATCAAGGATGGGCGGCGAGTTCATCCCGAGCCTGGACGAGGGCGACGTCGCGCTGGCTGCGATCCGCATTCCCGGCACCAGCCTCACCCAGTCGCTGGATCTTCAGAAGGCCCTGGAGAAACGCATCCGGCAGATTCCGGAGGTGAAGGAATTCTTCACCCGCATCGGCACCGCCGAGATCGCGACCGATCCGATGTCGCCGGCCCAAACCGACGGCTACATCATGCTGAAGCCGCGCGCCGAATGGCCGGACCCCGGCAAGCCGAAATCGGAGGTCATCGAGGCGATCGACAAGGCCGCCGACGAAATCCCCGGCAGCAACTACGAGATCTCGCAACCGATCCAGTTGCGCGTCAACGAGCTGATCTCCGGTGTGCGCAGCGACATCGGCATCAAGATCTTTGGCGACGATCTCGACATCCTCCAGGGCGCCGCGAAGCAGGTCGAGGCGGCGATCCGGACCATTCGCGGCGCGACCGATATCAAGACCGAGCAGGTTTCCGGCCTGCCGATCCTGACCGTCAGGCTCGACCGCCAGGCCCTCTCCCGCTACGGCCTCAGCGTCAGCGAGGTGCAGGGCATCATCGAGATCGCGGTGGGCGGCAAGTCGGCCGGCAAGCTATTCGAGGGCGACCGGCGCTTCGACATCGTGGTGAGGCTACCGGAACGCCTGCGCGGCAATCTCGATTCGATCCGCGCGATCCCGATTCCGCTGCCGCCCAGCGAGGAGACGGCGCCGCTGCGGACCGCGTTCGCCGCCTCGCCGCTGACGCAGATGCGTTACGTGCCGCTGTCCTCCGTCGCCACCGTCGAGGCGACGCCAGGGCCGAACCAGATCAGCCGCGAGAACGGCAAGCGGCGGATCGTCGTCACCGCCAACGTCCGCGAGCGCGATCTCGGCTCGTTCGTCGCCGAGGCGCAGGATGCCGTTGCGCAGAAGGTCAAGCTGCCACCCGGCTACTGGATCGGCTGGGGCGGCCAGTTCGAGCAACTGGTTTCGGCGACCAAGCGGCTGACCATTGTCGTGCCTGTGGCGCTGCTTTTGGTTTTCCTCCTGCTGTTCATGAGCATGGGGTCGGCGGCCGATGCGCTGCTGGTGTTCAGCGGCGTGCCGCTGGCGCTCACCGGCGGAATCGCGGCGCTGCTGCTGCGCGGCATCCCGCTGTCGATCAGCGCCGGCGTCGGCTTCATCGCGCTTTCGGGTGTGGCCGTGCTCAACGGCCTCGTCATCATCGCCTTCATCGAACGGCTGCGGAGCGAGGGCACGCCGCTCGTCGAGGCCGTTCGCGAAGGCGCCCTGACGCGTCTGCGCCCGGTGCTCATGACCGCGCTGGTCGCTTCCCTCGGCTTCGTGCCGATGGCACTTGCGACCGGCGCCGGCGCCGAGGTGCAGCGGCCGCTCGCGACCGTCGTAATCGGCGGCATCATCTCCTCGACCGTGCTGACGCTTCTGATCCTGCCGGCGCTCTACGTGCTGTTCCGTCGTGACGACGCCCGCGAAACGCCTAAAATGGGTTTTGATTTGGCGCACGCCGATTTCGGGGAGCGGTAGACGTGGACAAGGACGACCACCATGCCGGCCATCATCACCACCGTGACCACCACGACCATGCCGGGCACGGCCACGGTGCGCATGTCCACGCGCCGGCAAGCTTCGGCAAGGCGTTTGCGATCGGCATTTCGCTGAACACCGCGCTCGTCGTCGCGCAAGGCGTTTACGGCTACATCGCCAATTCGACCGCACTCCTTGCCGATGCGGGCCATAACCTGAGCGACGTGCTCGGCCTCGTCATGGCCTGGGGTGCATCGGTCGCCGCCAGGCGCGCGCCCACTGGCCGCTTCACCTACGGCTTCCGCGCCTCGACCATCCTTGCGGCCCTCGCGAACGCCGTCTTCCTCCTGGTCGCAACCGGTGCGATCGGCTGGGAGGCGATCCTGCGCCTGCGCGAGCCCGAGCCGATCGCCGGGGTCACGGTGATGATCGTCGGCGGCATCGGCATCCTCATCAACGGCGCGACCGCAATGCTGTTCGCAAGCGGCCGCAAGGACGATATCAACATCCAGGGCGCGTTCCTGCACATGGCCGGAGACGCGGCGGTCTCGCTCGGCGTGGTCATCTCGGCGGCGCTGATCATGTGGACCGGCTGGCTCTGGCTCGATCCGCTGGCGAGCCTCCTGATCTGTGCCGTCATCCTCTGGAGCACGACGGGCCTGCTCCGCAGCTCCATCGACATGTCGATGGCCGCCGCACCACGAGGCACCGACCTCGACGCCATCAAAGGCTTTCTGATGCAGCGGCCCGGTGTCTCAGACATCCACGATCTGCACGTCTGGCCGATCTCGACCACGGAAACGGCGCTAACGTGTCACCTCGTCATGCTGGGCGGCCACCCCGGCGACGCCTTCCTGATGGAGACGGCGCAGCTCCTGAAAACCTCACACCGGATCGGTCACACGACGATCCAGATCGAGACCAGCCAGGACAACAGCTGCGCGCTGGCGCCCGACAACGTGGTGTGACGACGCCTACGCCGCCTTCGCCGTCACGATCCAGATCGCGCCTTGCAGCGCCACCGACTGCCCCTCGACGAACGGCGCCAGCGCTTCGCGGATCGAGCCTTTGGCGGCCTCAACGGTCTCCGGCGGATGGCCTTGCAGCGCGCGGCTGGCGGGGCCGATCTGAACAGAGCCGTCGACAGCCGCGTCGAGCCCGCCGCCGATCGCGATATCCATCGCAAGGTTATGCGGCTCCATCGCCACGTCCACAAAGCCCGCACCATTCAGGATGCGCCTTACGCGTTCTTCCGAGGCGAAGGCGAACGGGCCGGGATCCTCCGGCCCGACCGGCGGCATCTTGGGCACATGCTTGTAGACCGTCATCAGCGGCGTCATCATCCAGGGGTTTTCGCGCGGCTCGCGCCAGCAGATGAAAGCCAGCCGCCCCGAAGGTTTCAACGCGCGGCGCAGGTTGGTGAACGAGACAATCGGATCGGCAAAGAACATCACGCCGAAGCGCGATGCGAGCAGGTCGAAGCTCGCCGGCTCGAACGGATAGACCGTCGCATCCGCCAGAACAAAATCGAGCGGCAGGTTCTTTGGCGAAAACGCGCGGGCCTGCGAGAGCATGGGACCTGAGACGTCGAGGCCGAGCGCAACGCCATTCGGCGCCACCGCCTTCGCAAACGCGACGGTGGTCGCACCGGAGCCGCAGCCGATATCCAGCACGCGCTCGCCCGGCGTCGGCTTCGCGCGATCGATTAGAATCCCGGCGATCGGCCCGAGCAGAACCTCCTGCGTCGCGTGGCGATCGGCCCAGCGCTGCCCGCCGGGTCCGTTCCAATAGGCGATCTGGTCCGCATTCTGCTCATGTCCGCTTGGCTGTTCCATCACGCCCTCTGTGTCTCGCATCCGCAAGCCGCCCGAGCCTCGCAATTGCGCGTACTCACGTGCATGGGCAGCCCGTTTGCCGGCCGCAACGTAATTTTCTGCGACGGCCAAACTTTGGCGGCCGGCAACAGCTCCATGTCGAAGCGATGCATGAGCGCCGCGAGCACGATGGTCGCTTCCTGCAGTGCGAAGGACGCGCCGATGCAAATGCGCGGCCCGCTGCCGAACGGCAGATAAGCAAAGCGCGGGATCGCCCCGCGCGCCTCGGGCAGGAAACGCGACGGATCGAAGGCGTCGGGCCTTTGCCACAACAGCAGGTGCCGGTGCAGCACGTAAGGCGCGATCACGATCAGCGAGCGCGGCTTGATCTTGAGGCCTCCGAGCGTATCCGCCCCCTCGGCCATCCGGCTCAACGCAGCGATGGGCGGATAGAGCCGCAGCGCCTGCTCGACCACGGCACGGGTTACGACCAGCCGATCCGCAAGTCCCTCGACCGGTCCTGCCAGTTCGCGCCCGGCCTCCGCCTGCACCCGCGCCCGCCAATCCGGCGCCTGTGACAGGAGGAAGATCGACCAGGCAAGCGTATTGGCCGTCGTTTCATGTCCCGCCGACAGGAAGGTCAGGATGTTCGATCTGACCTCGGCGAGCGACATCGCGCGCCCGGTCGCGGGATCGAGCGCGCGGAGCAGCAGCGTCAGGAGATCGGAGGGCCCCCCGCCCGCAGAGAGGCCGGCAAGCCGCCGTTGCCGCGTTGCGATGATCTGGTCGATGATCCCTTCGAAATAGGCCATCGTCCGGCGCAGACGGCCGCGGCCAGGCCGCGGCACCGATTGCGGCAGTCCGAGCAGATCGAAGGCGCCGATGCGGCCGATCACGGTAAAATAGGCGCTCATCGCGGCGCGAAATTCGTCGTAGTCGCCACCAATGCCGTCCGAGAAGATGGTCAAGGCGAGCACGTTCAGCGTGATCAGCGTCATCTCCGCCGCGATGTCGACGGTTGCCCGCGGCCCCAGGGTACGCCATCTCTCCGCGAGCTGGTCGGCCGCCGTCAGCATCGCGGAGGTGAAGGACGTGACCGTGCGCCGCGCAAACAGAGGAGCCAATGTTCGCCGCTGCATCTCCCAACGCTGCCCCTCGACGCTCAACAGCCCATCGGCGAGACCGCTGGCGAGAATGCGGCGCTGGATCGGGTCCTTGCGGTAGTTGCCGGCATTGTCGACCAGCACATGCTTGATGGCTGCCGGGTCGTGCACGAGGATGGCATCGGTGAAGGGGAGCCTGACTTTCGCGATCGGCTCGCGAAAGAATTCTGCACTCCAGCATTCCAGCGGATTTCGTTTGAGCGCCGCGAGCAGCGGAAGCAACCGCAGCCGCTGTTCAGGCGGATGCGGAGCTGGCGGGCAAAAACTTTCCGAAACTCCCAAAACGGAAACGGGCATCGAACCGGCAAAAGTCGGAAATAATATGTAGTAAAGCTTGAGTCTCGCCGGTTCCTAGCCGCCTCCAGCGGCAACGAGGAAGACAAAGGGGACTACAGGAAAATAGGTGGACTGCGAACGGCACAGCTTCGTGCGCCGCAGCCCGGATGCCAACCCCGTCGCGAGGTACCCCGACTATTCAGTCAGCTGGATCGAGCAGTGCGACCGATATTCCAGCGAATGGTGTCCAGCGGGATGTGGGTGAAAGCCTCGGCCAGCCGTCGCCTCAAAGGTGGCTTCGCTGTCGACAGCCTCCCCTCCAGATGCGCGGCCTTCTCGCGGGCGACCGCAGTTTCGACGTTGGCCTTGAGCAATTCGGCCAGCAGCTTGTTGGTGCGGTCGCACTCTCTCTCGAAGTCGGACCGATGACTGCCGGCTATGGCCTTCATCTCCAGGAGATCGGCCTGCAACGTGGCAATGTGCTCCCTGAGGGCGGTGACCACCTGGTGACCGGCCGGAGCTTGGGGGGGACGTGTGATGGGCGAATGGCTGATTTCGGTGAGATCGACATGAACCAGGGTCTTCCCATCGTTCGAACGAGAACGGGGAAACCGGTGTCGCTTCACGAGCGATCTGGCTGCCTCAGGCGATATCCTGAGTCGCTCGCCTAGCTCGGCATAAGTCAGCATCTCGACGGGCATGATGGCTACTCCCGGCCAGCCGGGCGGTCACCACCCGAACACGACGCACGATACCACCCCCGAGTTAACGGGCGGTTTACTATGCCGGCCCGTGATGTCCGCTTGGCCGACGGAGTATCTCTGGCAACTTGGTCGGAATGGCCCAGTGCCGAAATGACAAGAGTCAACCAGTTGAGGCAGCCCCTTCGGTCACCTCCGCGAGAAGTCTTCTGAATGTCGCGCGCGCGGCGGGGGCGTCAGACGATGGTAAGCGGTGAGAGGATCGAACCGTTGACCCGCACCAGCCAGGGTCATTCCGCTGCCAGCGAGGCTCCGGTCCGTTTCGCAAGGACGCGCCGAAAATCCGCTGCCAGCTCGTCGTAGTAGTGAGCGAGCTCCTCATAAAAAGCCTTTCCGGCCTCGTCGCTCGCTTCTTGAGCTGCTTTCATGCAGTGGGCGGCTTTGGACTCGTACCTTTCCAGCTTGATGCGAAGATCACTCATCACGGCGATACTCCACGCTGATGACAGGAGCCGGAACGGTGGTTCGGGCGGGAATCGAAAAGATGACCGAACGGAGGCAATTTTGGACCCGTCGGGGGCCCTTTCAGGGCGCCCGGTGTGCGCAGGGCCCTGAGCCAAAGCGCTCTTGCCGCCATGCGGGAGTCTTAGGAAATGGCGTAAATGAACCAGCAGCTAGAGGTGATCACGGCAGATTCGAGAGGCCCCGAACAAGCGAGCCCGGCGACAATATCGCCGATAAACCAGCTCCAGCAGCGCCAACATTAGCACGATCCTCTTTTTACCCTGACGGCGAGATTAGCCGTCCAGCGCACTGATTTATGTGACGTCAATCACAATTGGGGCTTTGCGCGAATGCCATGCTCCAACTACTCTGTTCGCATTGCGATTTGAGGCTGCAATGGGCGCGCTAAGGCTTTTTGTTTTGTTCGTTTGTGCGATCTGGCTTGGTTCTGGCTCAGCTCAGGCCGAGAAGCGCGTTGCGCTGGTGATCGGCAATTCCGCCTACAAGAGCGCACCGAGGCTGACCAACCCGGTGAACGATGCCACCCTGGTCGGCGGCATGTTCAAGAAGGCCGGGTTCGAGCTGGTCGATATCAAGCTCGATCTCAATGCCGCCGAGATGCGCAGGGCGCTGCGCGACTTTGGCGGCAAGGCTCGCGAGGCCGAGGTGGCAGTCGTCTACTACGCCGGTCACGGCATCGAGCTGGACGGAACGAATTACCTGATCCCAACGGATGCGACCCTCGAGACGGACAGCGACGTCCTCGACGAGACGCTGCCGCTGGACCGTGCCCTGTTCGCGGTCGAACCGGCCAAGCAGCTCCGCCTCGTCATTTTGGATGCCTGCCGCGACAATCCCTTCGCCAAGACTATGAAGCGGACGATCGCCGCGCGCGCCGTCGGGCGCGGCCTTGCCAAGGTCGAGCCCACGAGCGCGAATACCATGATCGCTTTCGCCGCGAAGGCGGGCTCGACCGCCTCGGACGGTGACTCCAAAAACAGCCCGTTTGCCGCGGCCCTCGTCGAGCGTCTCCCCACGCCGGGCCTCGATCTGCGCAAGGCCTTCGGTTTCGTGCGCGACGACGTACTCAAGAACACCGGCTACAAGCAGGAGCCTTATGTCTACGGCTCGCTCGGCGGCGATGACGTGCCGCTGGTCCCCGCAAAGCCGGTCGCAACAGGCCCACAGGCGAACCCTCAGGACGCAGTGCGCCGGGACTATGAGCTGGCGCTTCAGCTCGGCACCCGCGACGGCTGGACTGCGTTCCTCGGCCAATATCCGGACGGCTTCTATTCCAACCTGGCCAAGGGCCAATTGAACAAGATCGCGGCCGAAGAAACGCGCGCCGGCGCTGCGGAAAAGGCGCGGCAGGCCGAAGACGAGAAGGCGCGGCTCATCGCCGACCGGGCCAAGAACGCCGAGCAGGAGAAGGCGGCTGCAGCGGCAAAGGCCGCCGAGGATGCTAAGCTCGCCGCAGAGAAGGCCAAACAAATCGAAGAAGCCAAGGCGACTGCCGCCGAGCAGCGACGGAAAGAGGCCGAGGCCGCCGTCGCCAAGGCGCTTGCTGACAAGCAGGCCGCTGAAAAGGCGCTCGCTGAAAAAACCGCAAATGACAAGGCTGCTGCCGAGCTCGCCGCCAAGCAAGCAGCCGAGAAGGCTGCCGCCGAGGAGCAGCAAGTTGCCGACACCGCAAAGGTTGCGGCTGTCGCACCAACCTCATCGCAGCCGAGCCTGTCTCCGCGAGAGACTGCGAAGCTGGTGCAGTCCGAATTGCGCCGTGTCGGCTGTCTGGCAGCCGCTGCCGATGGCGAATGGAATGCGTCATTGCAACGCTCGCTGACGCTGTTCAACAAGTATGCGGGAACGAAGTTCGACGCCAAGCTTGCGAGCTTCGATGCACTGGACGCGATCAAAGCCAGGCAGGGACGGGTCTGCCCTCTCGTTTGCGACCACGGCTTCAAGGCGGATGGCGACGCCTGTGTGAAAATCACTTGCCGCGCGGGCTATCGTGTCAATGACGACAACGCGTGCGAGAAGGTTCAGGACAAGAAGCCGGTTGCGATCCGTGAGGATGACAAGAAGCGCGATGCGGAACGGAAGCAGATCGAAGCTGCACCCGCGAAGCCGTCTGCATCTGGTCAAATGATTTGTAACAATGCAGGCTGTCGGCCGCTAAGGCCCGGCTGTCGGGTTGCTACCCGGCCGTATGGACCTGGAGGCCAGGCCAATCCGGGAGGGGGACAAACGGAAGTGTGCAACTGAGCCACGGTCGAGGCGCGAGCAATTCTCTTGCAGAGCCGGGCACCGTAGCTCGCTTCGCGTCAATGATGTTCGAAGGCTGGCCTGCCCAGCCGTAGCTCGCGAACGATCTTAAGGCTTACTTCAAATTGTGACCCTTGTCACAGACCGGCGGCTTGCCCTCCGGAAAGCTCGTATTACTCTGATCGCATTGTGATTTGGGGCTGTAATGGGCGCGTTTCGGTTTTTCTTGATCATTTTTGCTGTGTGTCTCGGCTGCGGATCGGCACACGCGGAAAAGCGCGTCGCTCTGGTGATCGGCAACTCCGCCTACAAGAGCGTAGCCAAGCTGACCAATCCGGTGAACGATGCCACCCTCATCGGGGGCATGTTCAAGAAGGCCGGGTTCGATGCCGTCGATGTCAGGCTTGACGTGAACGCGTCGGACATGCGCAGGGCGCTGCGCGACTTCGCTGGCAGAACCCGCGATGCGGAAGTCGCCGTCATCTATTATGCCGGGCACGGCATCGAATTGGACGGGGCCAACTACTTGATCCCCACCGACGCGATGCTGGAAACCGACGGCGATGTGCTCGATGAGACGGTCGCGCTCGATCGGGCGCTGTTCGCAGTGGAGCCCGCAAAGCAACTCCGCCTCGTCATTCTGGATGCCTGCCGCGACAATCCGTTTGCCAAGACCATGAAGCGCACGGTGGCCGCGCGCGCGATCGGACGCGGGCTTGCAAAGGTCGAGCCGACCAGCCCGAACACCATGATCGCCTTCGCGGCAAAGGCCGGATCGACGGCGTCGGACGGTGACTCCAAAAACAGCCCGTTTGCGGCGGCGCTCGTCGAGCGGCTGCCGATGCCTGGGCTCGATCTGCGCAAAGCGTTCGGCTTCGTGCGCGATGACGTCCTCAAGAACACCGGCTACAAGCAGGAGCCCTATGTCTACGGCTCGCTCGGCGGCGATGACGTTTCGCTGGTGCCGGCCAGGCCGGCAGCAGCGCCGGGCCCGCAGGCCAATCCCCAGGACAGCGTCCGCCGCGACTATGAGCTGGCGCTCCAGGCGGGAAACCGAGACGCATGGGAAGCATTCCTGCAGGCCTATCCGGACGGCTTCTATGCCGGCCTCGCACGAGCCCAACTAAAGAACGTCGCCGCCGAAGAGGCGCGCGCGGCTGCGGCCGCGAAGGCACGCCAGGCTGAAGACGACAAGGCGAGGCTCGCAGCCGAGCGTGCGAACAAGGCCGAGCAGGATAAGGCGGCTGCCGCCGCCAAGGCCGCCGAGGACGCAAGGCACGCGGCCGAAAAGGCCAAGCAGATCGAGGAAACAAAGGCAGCCGCGGCGGAGCAACGCCGGAAGGACGCCGAAGCCGCGGCGGCAAAGGCGCAGGCCGACAAGCAAGCCGCCGAGAAGGCGCTGACCGAGAAGCTCGCGAGTGACAAGGCCGCTGCCGAGCTGGCCGCCAAGCAGGCGGCCGAAAAGCAGGCTACTGAGAAGCAGCAAGCTGCCGACGCCGCACAGAAGGTTGCGGCTGTCACACCAACGTCATCGCAGCCAAGCCTGTCTCCGCAGGACACTGCGAAGCTGGTGCAGTCCGAACTGCGCCGCGTTGGCTGTCTGGCAGCCGCTGCCGATGGTGACTGGAACGCTTCGTCACAACGCTCGCTGACCCTGTTCAACAAGTATGCCGGCACGAAGTTCGAAGCCAAGCTCGCAAGCTTCGAGGCACTGGACGCGATCAAGGCCAAGTCGGGCCGCGTCTGCCCGCTGGTCTGCGACCACGGCTTCAAGGCCGACGGCGACGCTTGCGTGAAGATCTCCTGCCGCGCCGGCTATCGTGTCAATGACGACAATGAATGCGAGAAGGTACAGGACAAGAAGCCGGTTGCGACACGCGAGGATGCCAAGAAGCGAGACGCGGATCGGAAGCAGGTCGAAGCTGCACCCGCGAAGCCGTCTGCATCCGGTCAAATGGTTTGTAACAGGGCCGGCTGTCGGCCGGTCGGGTCAGGGTGCCGGTTGATCTATAGAAATACGGGTCATAACACGGTTGCAGAGGAAGAGTGCCATTGATGAGCTATCACCAGCCGATGGCTTCGCCACCGCGGGCTTAGCTCGCTTCGCGTCAATGATGTTCGGAGGCTGGCCTGCCCAGCCGTAGCTCGCGAAGTGAGTGAGCAGCCTGAGACATAGGTGACGGTACGTACCGGACACATGGGTTACACTTTCCGCTTTTGTTCTGCGGGAGGT
>NZ_JBANBK010000076.1:0-42730 GCF_053572325.1 Bradyrhizobium sp. UFLA05-112
CAGCAGCAGTGGGCGTCGTCGCCGCCGCCGCAGCAGCAACTCCGAACTGTCAACTGCAGCCTGTTGTCGAACCGCACGTATCGCACTTCATGCAGGTGCCATTCCGCACCAGCGTGAAGTTGCCGCACTCGCTGCACATCTCACCTTCGTAACCCTTTGCCTTCGCTTCCGCGCGGCGTTCGGCCTTGGTGGGGACGACCGTCTGCGCGGTGCCGGCCTTGCTCCACTGGAGCTGCTCGAGCTTCTCTGTTGGAGAGAGGTCGTGGCTGGCTTCCTGCTTCAGGGCGACGGCGCCTTCGATCGTGTCGCCGGCGCGGGCGGATGCGCCGTGCAGCGCGGTGACGCGGTGGCCGCCGGCGGGGGCGCTGTCGTTGCCGGAGGAGACCGCGGCCGAGCCGCCGCGCATCACGACCAGGTTGTCGGTGCGCGAGCGGGTGAGGCCGCGCGAGACCAGCTTGGTCGCGTGGTGGCCGCCCTCGTCGTCCGGCTCCTTGCCTTCCTCGACGCCCTTGCCGAGCGCGTCAAAGCCCGTCTCGCTGGGATCGACGTGGGCGAGGTCGAAGCGGCTGAGGTAGCTCACCGCCAGCTCGCGGAAGACGTAGTCGAGGATCGAGGTCGCGTACTTGATGCTGTCGTTGCCCTGCACGGGGCCCGCCGGCTCGAAGCGGGTGAAGGTGAAGGCGTCGACATATTCGTCGAGCGGCACGCCGTATTGCAGGCCGAGCGACACGGCGATGGCGAAGTTGTTGATGAAGGAGCGGAGCGCCGCGCCTTCCTTGTGCATGTCGATGAAGATCTCGCCGAGACGGCCGTCGTCATACTCGCCGGTGCGCAAGTACACCTTGTGGCCGCCGACGACCGCCTTCTGGGTGTAGCCCTTGCGGCGATCCGGCATCTTCTCGCGCTCGCGCATCACGATGATGCGCTCGACGAGCTTTTCGACGATCTTCTCGGAGACCTGGGCGGCACGCGCCGCCATCGGCTTCTCGTAGATCTGCTCGACCGCATCATCCTCGTCCTCATCATCGCTGATGAGCTGCGAGTTGAGCGGCTGGGAGAGTTTTGAGCCGTCGCGATAGAGCGCGTTGGCTTTCAGGGCGAGTTTCCACGACAGCATGTAGGCGGACTTGCAGTCCTCCACCGTGGCGTCGTTCGGCATGTTGATGGTCTTGGAGATCGCACCCGAGATGAAGGGCTGGCTCGCGGCCATCATGCGGATGTGGCTCTCGACCGACAGATAGCGCTTGCCGATCTTGCCGCAGGGGTTGGCGCAGTCGAACACCGGATAGTGCTCGGCCTTCAGGTGCGGGGCACCTTCCACCGTCATCGCGCCGCAGATGTGGACGTTGGCCGCCTCGATCTCGCGCTTGGTGAAGCCGACGGCCTGGAGCAGATCGAAGCCGGGGGCTGCGATCGCCTCGGCACCGATGCCGAGCTGCTCGCGGATGAAGTCCTCGCCAAAAGTCCACTTGTTGAAGGCGAACTTGATGTCGAAGGCGGTCGGCAGGGCCTTTTCGACCTTGGCGATCGCCTCATCAGTGAAGCCTTTGGCCTTCAGCGTCGAGGCGTTGATGCCGGGGGCGTTGGAGAGCGAACCGTGGCCGACGGCATAGGCTTCGATCTCCGCGATCTCGCTCTCGCGATAGCCGAGCGCGCGCAGCGCTGCGGGGACCGCGCGGTTGATGATCTTGAAGTAGCCGCCGCCGGCGAGCTTCTTGAACTTCACCAGCGCGAAGTCGGGCTCGATGCCGGTGGTGTCGCAATCCATGACGAGGCCGATCGTGCCGGTCGGCGCGATCACCGTGGTCTGGGCGTTGCGATAGCCGTGCTGCTCGCCGAGCTCGAGCGCCGCATCCCAGGCTGCCTGCGCATGCGCGACCAGGTCGGCTTGCGGGCAGGAGGCGTGGTCGAGCGGCACCGGATTGACCGAGAGCGCCTCGTAGCCGGAGCTCTGGCCGTGCGCGGCGCGGCGGTGGTTGCGGATGACGCGCAGCATGTGCGCGGCATTCTTCTTGTAGCCGGGGAAGGTGCCGAGTTCGGCCGCCATCTCCGCCGACGTCTTGTAGGTGACGCCGGTCATGACGGCAGTCAGCGCGCCGCAGAGCGCGCGGCCTTCCTTGCTGTCATACGGCAGGCCCATGGTCATCAGCAGGCCGCCGATATTGGCGTAGCCGAGGCCGAGCGTGCGGAACTCGTAGGAGAGCTCGGCGATCGCGCGGGAGGGGAACTGCGCCATCATCACGGAGATTTCGAGCACGAGCGTCCAGAGCCGGCAGAGATGCTCGTAGCCATCGACGTCAAAGTGCTTGGTCGTCGTGTTGTAGAACGTCAGCAAATTGGCGGAGGCGAGGTTGCACGCCGTGTCGTCCAGGAACATGTATTCCGAGCACGGATTGGACGCGCGGATGTCGCCGGACGCCTTGCAGGTGTGCCAGTCGTTCATCGTGGTGTTGAAGTGCAGGCCCGGATCGGCCGACGCCCAGGCGGCGTAGCCGATCTTCTCCCAGAGGTCGCGGGCACGCAGCGTCTTCGTCACCTTCTTGTTGGTGCGGCCAATGAGGCTCCAGTCGCCGTCGGTCTCCACCGCGCGGAGGAAGTCGTCCTTCAGCGAGACCGAGTTGTTAGAGTTCTGGCCGGAAACCGTGAGGTAGGCTTCCGAATCCCAGTCGGTGTCGTAGGTGTCGAACTGGATGTCCTTGTAGCCCTGCTTGGCGAACTGGATCACCCGCTTGATGTAGTTGTCGGGCACGAGGCTCTTGCGCGCGAGCTTGATTTCGCGACGCAGGGCAGGGTTCTTCTCGGGATCGAAGCAATCATCGCCCGAGCCTTCGCAGTTGACGCAGGCCTTCAGCACCGCCTTGAGGTGCTTCTGGTTGATCTTGGATCCGGTGACGAGGGCGGCGACCTTCTGCTCCTCCTTCACCTTCCAGTCGATATAGGTCTCGATGTCGGGGTGATCGACGTCGACCACGACCATCTTGGCCGCGCGGCGCGTGGTGCCGCCGCTCTTGATCGCGCCCGCCGCGCGGTCGCCGATCTTGAGGAAGCTCATCAGGCCCGACGAGCGGCCGCCGCCGGACAGCTTTTCGCCTTCACCGCGCAGGCGCGAGAAGTTCGAGCCGGTGCCGGAGCCGTATTTGAACAGGCGCGCCTCGCGCACCCAGAGGTCCATGATGCCGCCCTCGTTGACGAGGTCGTCACCGACGCCCTGGATGAAGCAGGCGTGCGGCTGCGGATGCTCGTAGGCCGACTTCGACTTGGTCAGCTTGCCGGTGAAGGGGTCGACGTAATAGTGGCCCTGGCCGGGGCCGTCGATGCCATAGGCCCAGTGCAGGCCGGTGTTGAACCATTGCGGCGAGTTCGGCGCGACCATCTGCATGGCGAGCATGTAGCGGAGCTCGTCATAGAAGGCCTGGGCGTCGTCGTCGGAGGAGAAGTACTTGCCCTTCCAGCCCCAGTAGGTCCAGCAGCCGGCGAGGCGGTCGAACACCTGCTTGGCGCTGAGCTCGCTGACATAGCGCTCTTTCTCAGGCAGGAGGCTAAGCGCCTCGGTATCGGGCACGGAGCGCCATAGGAAGGAGGGGACGGATTCCTCCTCGACCTTCTTCAGGCGCGCGGCAACGCCGGCCTTGCGGAAATATTTCTGGGCCAGCACGTCGGAGGCGACCTGCGACCACTCGGTCGGCACTTCGACGTTATCAAGCTTGAACACGACCGAGCCGTCGGGATTGCGGATCTCCGACGTGGTCAGGCGGAATTCGATCCCGGCGTAAGGGGATTGTCCTGCAGTGGTGTGGCGCCGCTCAATTCTCATAGTTTGCCCCGTCCTTTTTTGACCGGATCCGCCTTCGTTCGGGCGTCCCGGGTAGTTGTTTTCACGCGACTCCTCCCGGCCGTTTCGGCTTTAAGGCTTCGCAAGCTCAGCCGGTGGATCCGGCCCAGTTTCTCCCGACGAAATCATCCGCCGGCATGTCCACCCGCACCCGCCCCCAAGGGGATGCGCGCGACATGCGTTCAACGCCACCACACTACGCTTGCTCCGGGCCTGTTTCGGCCCGTTCGAGCGCCCCTTGAGAGTCGACAAATCAAGGGCAGACAAGCCCTTCACCCGCTGCCCCCTTCGGCTGGCGGAGTGGTCATTTGCGAGGACCCTTTGGGGAGTGACCGGCGGGACGCAAACACACTCGCGCCGAACGGACCCAAAGCTAGGACTCTCCGTTGCGCACGTCAAGAACTAGTGCGAGTTCCTGAATCAAATACTAAATATGGTGGAAAGACGGGGATAACAGGGGTGGGAACCGCGCCTGTTGTGGAGGCAAGTATCAGTGAGTCCTGAGAGATTCCCAACCGAAAAAATTTGTGTTTGGGGATGCCTGAGGGGCTTCGTCCCGCTGTTCACAGGCTCGTTTATTTTTGCCCCCGGGGCATTGCGTCAGTAGGACTCACGTAGTGCTACGGAACGTACAGGCAGCCATGCTCGCTTGGGTGGTGGTGGAGGGGACCGATAGGCGACAAGGTGGGCCGTTTCTGCCGGGCTACCACATGCATGATTCGACACGACGGGGAATGCGGACGCGCATCGCCCCGGCCGGCCTGATGTTCCTTGCCATCACGTCGGTGGGCTGGGGCTTCAACTGGCCGGTGACCAAGTTTCTGCTCTCCGAACTGCCGCCGCTGACGCTTCGCGGCGTCACCGGTGTGCTCGGCGCGCTGCTGCTCGCAGCCCTTGCCGTGATCCGCCGCGACAGCCTGAGGATCGCGCCCGGAATATGGCCGCGGCTTCTGGTCGCGGCTCTCCTCAACGTCACCGGCTGGATGGTGCTGATGGGGCTGGCGCTGTTGTGGCTGCCGGCGAGCGAGGCGGCGCTGATCGCCTACACCATGCCGGTCTGGGCCTCGCTCTTTGCCTGGCCGGTGCTGGGGGAACGGCCGACGCTCCTGCGCACCATCGCGCTGGTGATGGCCTTTGCAGGTCTCGCCTCGATCATGGGCGGCAACGGCGTCTCCGCAAGCGCGGCGAAGTTGCCGGGCATCATCATGGCGCTCGGCGGCTCGATCGGTTTTGCGGTCGGCACGGTGGTCTCAAAGAAATACCCGATCCATCTGCCGCCTATCACGGCCGCCGCCTGGCAGATCGGTCTCGGCTGCCTGCCGGTCGCGATCGTGGGCGTTGTGCTGGAGACGACGCATCTATCGCGGGTGACGCCGGTCGGCTGGGGCTTGCTGGTCTATTCGGTCGTCGGCCAGTTCTGCATCGCCTATGTCAGCTGGTTCGCCGCCCTGTCGCGGCTGCCGGCCTCGGTTGCCGCGATCGGCACCATGGCCGTGCCCGTCATCGGCGTCGTGACCTCGGCGCTCGCGCTGCACGAGCCGCTGGGAGTGGGGCAGATCGCCGCGCTGGCCTTCACCCTCGCCGGCGTCGTGCTGGCGACGCGTTAGCTCACGTCCTCCTTCCCCAGTATGTAGGATGGGTAGAGCGAAGCGAAACCCATCAACTTTCTTCTCTCAAGTTCTTTCGCCGAATTGTGGACCGTCCTCGTCGCGGGAAACGCCTCCGGCCCAGTCTTCCGGGTAAATGCCGAGCTTGACGAAGCGATGGAACGACGACGGAGCCCAATCTGACACCCGACCGACCAACCCATGCTTCACGGGATTGATGTGAACATAGTCGATGTGTCTCGCCAGATCCGCCTCGTTCCGGATGGTGTGCTCCCAATAGCGGCGCTGCCACAGACCGCGCTCGCCCCTCCCGGCACGGCTTGCTGAAATCCGCTCGACCCGCGCGAGGTTGCGAGAGAAAGCTGACTTGATCAATCGCCATCGTGTCGCGAAATCCGCATCACCTTCGGGCATGCTCCAGACAGTAATGAAGATGGTCAGGCAGCACAACGATTGCATCGATCGTGAACGGGTACCTTTGACGCGTCTCTCGGAATGCCGCGCGCAGCAACTCGATATGGGTCGTCAACAACGAGAGCTTCCGTTCCACCAGATTGACGGTGAAGAAGAAGGTCCCGCCGGGGATGAAGTTGCGGCGATACGAGGTCATTCCCGAAGGATAGCACAACTGTTGGGCGACGGGTTTCGCTTCGCTCTACCCATCCTACAATGCTAGCCCACCGGCTCCTTGCCGAGCGCCAGGCGGATCATCTCGGCGAGCTGATTGCGGCGGTAAGGTTTGGTCAGCAGCAGCACGCCTTCGTCGAGCTTGCCCTGGTGGACGATCGCGTTGTCGGTATAGCCGGAGGTGTAGAGTACCTTGACACCCGGCCGGCGTTTGTCGACCTCCAGCGCAAGCACGCGTCCGCTCATGCCGCCGGGGATGACGACGTCGGTGAACAGGAGATCGAACGGCTCGCCGCGCTCGACGAGCGCGAGCGCAGTGCGGCTGTCGGGGGCGGCGATGGTCTTGTAGCCGAGGCTTTGTAGCTGTGCGGTGACGAAGTTGCGCACGAGATTGTCGTCCTCCACGACCAGGATGGTTTCGGCGCCGCCGGTCGCCGCCGGCGCCGCGGTGGTCGCCGTCTCGCTCGCGCCTTCGCCGGGCGGCAGATAGAGCTTGATCGTCGTGCCGTGGCCCGCCTCGCTGTAGATCTTGATGTGGCCGCCGGACTGCTTGACGAAGCCGTAGACCATCGACAGTCCGAGGCCTGAGCCCTTGCCGATCTCCTTGGTGGTGAAGAACGGCTCAAAGGCCTTTTCCTGCACATCCAGCGGCATGCCGCTGCCGGTGTCGCTGACCGCGAGCATCACATAGGCGCCGGGCGTGACGTCCGGGTTGGCCTGCGCGTAGGCCTCGTCCAGCGTCACCCGACGCGTCTCCAGCAACAGCTTGCCGCCGTCGGGCATGGCGTCGCGCGCGTTGATCGCCATGTTCAGGACCGCGTTGGTCAGCCGGGACGGATCGATGTGCGAGGTCATCGGCCCCTGTTCGAGCGCGGTCTCGATCTGGATCTGCTCGCCGAGGGCGGGACGCAGCAGCTTTGCGCTGTCTGATACCGCCGCGTTGACGTCGACGTTGCGTGGCTCCAGCGGCTGCTTGCGGGCAAAGGCGAGCAGGTGCTGGATCAGCTCGGCGCAACGCTGCGCGGCATCGTCGATCAGCCGCGCCACGCGCTGCAGCTCAGGTTGCTCCTTGAGGCTGCCGACCAGCGTCTCGGTATTGCCCGAGATCACCGTGAGCATGTTGTTGAAGTCGTGTGCGACGCCGCCGGTCAGCTTGCCGATGGCGTCTAGCTTCTGCGACTGATGCAGCTGCCGCTCGGTCTCGCGCGAGATGGTCGCATCGTGATAGACCAGCACCGCGCCGGAGATCACGCCTTGCGCAGTGCGCATCGGCCGCCCGCTGATGAGGAGATGGCGGACGGGATTGCCGCTGTGCGGGCGGACGATCATCTCCATCTCTTCGAACTCGTCGCCGCGCAGCACGCGCGCCGATGGCAGCTCCTCAGGGATGAGCGGCGTCACGCCGTCGCCTTGGAACACGTCCGACATCGTGCGCAGGCTGGTCAGGTTCATCCCGGCGCGATGCAGCAGCATGCGCTCTGCGGCGGGATTCGACAGAAGGACGTTGCTGTCCCTGTCGATGACGAGCACCGCTTCCGCCATGCTGTGGAAGGTGCTTTGCAGCACGTTCACGGAGATGCGGAGCTCGTCATGGGCGGTGACGAGGTGCTCGGTTCGCTCGGCGACCGCCGCCTCCAGCGCCTCGTTGGCAGCCCTGGTCTCATGCAGCGTGCTTTGCAGGGCGACACTGCTGCGCCGGGTCTCGCGCAACAGCAGCGCGACCAGCAGCAGGATCAGCACCGCGCCGGCGACGTCGATACCGAGCAGGACAATGCCGGTGCGGCGCGACTCCGCCGCGCGGGCGGCCAGCCGCCGCTCTTCCTCCGCGGTCAGCCGGTCGAGATTTGCGGTCACCGTCTCCATCAGGCCGCGGCCTTCCGCCTTGCCCTGGAGCGCGGTGATGCCGTCCCCGTCGTTCGCTGCGCGCAACCGCATCGCTTCGGCCGCGATGTCGAGCCGGCGCAGAACCAGCGCTTCGGTGCTCTCAAGCAGCGCGACCTGATCGGGATTGTCGCGCAGCGCGCGCTTGAGATCGGCGAGGGCAGGCGCGATCGCCCCGCGCGTCGCCTGGAATTCGTCGTTGAAGGCCTGGCTGCGATAGAGCTCATAGCCGCGCGCCGCGCTTTCGGCGCGACGGACGAGCAGGCGCAGCTCCGAGATCTTCTTGAGCGCCCCCACGGTGTGGTTGGCCCATGACGTGTCGAACCGCGACTTGACGTCGAGTCCGATCGAGGCCGCGGTGATGATCAGGAGGATCGCAAGTCCGGCACCGAGAATGACGCGCTGCGAAGCAATCAAGGGAATTTGTTGTCCTTCACCGGAGCGGCCTCGTCGAGGCATTCCTTGATTGCAGTCAGCAGCGTCTCCGGCGTGAACGGCTTGCGCAGGCAGCGCGTTGCGCCGAGCTCGAGCGCCATGCGGAGAAAATCGGGCGAGGGCGATGCGGACGAGGCAAACGCGTAGCCGGACATCGCGATCAGAGGGATCGTCGGGGCACGCTCATGGAAGATGCGAATCGACTCGAAGCCGCGCATATGCGGCATGAAAATGTCGACCAGCATCGCGTCGAAGGTCTGCTGCTCCAGCGCAGCCAGCCCGGTCTCACCGCCGTCAGTCAACGTGACGTCGAAGCCCTGGCGTTGGAGGAGGACCTCGATGGTCGCGCCGACCATCGGATCGTCATCAACCACGAGAATGCGCGGCATGACTCTGCCTAACCAATCGAAGTCCCCACAGTCTTTGCTGATATAGGCGAATCGTGGATCGGGTCAATTTTGGATTGGATCAGGACAGATATGCACGGTGAGGTGCATAAAACCCGCGATGTATGGCGTTCGTGTGAAAGCCTGCGCAGCGCGAGATGACACGTCAAAAAGGCGCCGCGCGATCACGGCGCCTTTTCGATCAGATTGGAGCGATGCAACTAACCGTCGCTAGGGGCAGGGATGTCGCAGACCGTCATAGCCGAGATAAGTCCCTGACGCGGGGTCATAGGACCTGTAGCGCTGGGCACAATAGGCTGCGGAATCGCCGCCGGTGTCGGGCACAACGGCAACGCTCGGGCCGGAGTCATAATAGTAATCGTCGCCGTAATAGTAGGGATCATTGTAGTACGGGCCGCCGGAGTAAGCGTACGACCCCAGGGTCCCGATCGCGGCGCCAGCAGCTACGCCGGGCCAGAAGCCGCCACCGCGATGGTGCCAGCCGCCACCACGCCAGTTGCCGCCGTTCCAGTTGCCGGACGGCGCGCCGGCTGCGACACGACCGCCTCCGCTGAAGGCCGGCGCGGAGACGCCAGGACGAACGGCCGTGGAGGCTGCGAAATTGCCGCCGCCACCGCGGAATGCGCCACCGCCGCTAAATCCGCCACCACCCATGCGGGCTCCGCCACCGCCGCCACCGCCTCCGATGGCGGCGTGCCCGCCACCGCCACCGCCGACAGCCTGAGCGCGGGATTGGGCAAGGCTGGCGGTCGGTGCGGCCAGCGGGAGAACCAGTGCCAGCGCCGCCGTGGCGGTCAAAACTCTGAGATTGTTCATATTCGGCTCCTTTTCCCCAAATCCAACCACTCAAGCAGGCAGTGGTTCCAGGGCGCCCGCGGAGGTTTGCGTGGGGAGCGCAGGATTCCAATCCGCGTCTGTACCCAGCATGAACGGATCGCGTCCTCGTTGCGGCGGATCAGCGCATTCCAGATGGTTCATCCGCGGAGCGGCAACTGGACAAGTTCGCTTCCGGATGGCATCAGGACCGCACGAAGCAGGGCCCTTGCCGCATGAAACAATTCTTCCTCAAGCTCTTCACCTGGTGGAACGGCCAGACCTTTGGCACACAGCTCTGGACCTGGCGGTTCGGCGAGCTGGTGGGCGAGGACGAGCAGGGCAATCGCTACTACCGGACCCGCGGCGGGGTGATCGATCCGACGCTCGGTTTCGAGCGGCGCTGGGTGATCTATAACGGCTATGCCGAAGCGAGCCGCGTGCCGCCGGCCTGGCATGGCTGGATGCATCACGTGGTCGATGTGCCGCCGACCGAGCTCGACTACAAGCCGCGCGAGTGGGAAAAGCCCCATCAGCCGAACCTGACCGGCACGCCCAAGGCCTATCGGCCCTCGGGTTCGACGCTTGCGAGCGGCAAGCGCCCCAAGGCGACGGGCGACTATCAGCCCTGGACGCCTGGCTAGACCGGCAAATTCCGCAAATCATCGGCGTTGGATGCATTCGCATCCGGCTATCGTCGCTGTGAACAACGGGAACAGCGGGGACGCAGCATGCGCGGCCGTTGCTCTACCGCGAGCGATGCGGCTCAATGAACCATCTTACGGAGATGGGAGACCATCGCGCACGGTTCGGGCAACAGTTCGCGACTGTCCCGAAATGCAGCGGCTGCCGAACAGGACTCGATCGGGAGATAGGCCCCCCGGTCTGGAAGCTCCGAAATCGCCCGTTTGAATGTGCAGCTGTCGTAAGACAGGAAAGGCCGCCCGGGAAACCAGGCGGCCTTTTTCTGTTTGTCGGTCGCGTGTCCTCACATCACCCTGGCCGCAGCCTGCTTGGCGGCTTCAATGCGGCGCGCCTGCGAGGGCGCGATGCGTTCCTTCATCAGTGCGAGCACTTCGGCGGGCGCGGTCTCCGGCGAACCCGCATTGAAGGGCGGTGCCGGATTGTATTCGAGGCGGAGCTGAATCGCTTCGGCCATGGTGCGGTCGACCAGGATCGAGACCAGTGTCAGCGCGAAATCGATTCCGGCGGTGACGCCGCCGCCGGTAATCCGGTTGCGGTCGATGCAGACGCGCGTCCGTGTCGGTGTCGCGCCGAACAGCGCCAGCACCTCCATCGCGCTCCAATGGGTGACGGCGCGATAGCCCTTCAAGAGGCCGGCTGCGCCGAGCACCAGCGATCCCGTGCACACCGAGGTGATGTATTTAGCGCCCTCGGCCTGGCTGCGCAGGAAATCGAGCACCTCCTCGTCATTGACGAGCGCATCGGTGCCGAAGCCGCCGGGTACGCAGATCACGTCGAGCTGCGGACAATCGGCGAAGGTCGTGGTCGGCGTCAGCGTCAGCACGGAATCGCTCGGAACAGGCTCGATCCGCTTCCAGATCAGGTGCACCTCGGCGCCGGGTACGGAGGAAAACACCTGCACGGGTCCGGTGAGGTCGAGCTGGGTGACGCGTGGAAAAACCAGACATCCGATTCTGAGCGGTGACGACATGAGAGCCTCCAGACAATCAGCTTGACGGGCCAACGATGCCATGATGCTCTCCTGTCAGAAATGGCATAATTCCCTCATTTTCGGACATAGCGCGGGGTTTGGCCCATGATCGGCGTCCTGATCTTTCCCGATTTCCAGTTGCTCGATGCAGCGGGCCCGATCTCGGTGTTCGAGATCGCTGCGCGCTATTCGAAGATGGTGCCTGTCATCCGGGTGCTAGCGCTGCACGCCGGGCCCGTGCGCAGCTCGTCCGGCGTCGAGATCATGGCGCGCGATTTCAAAACGGCGAATGCGGTCACGACATTGATCATCGCGGGCGGCGAGGGCGTGGCAGGCGCGGCGCGCTGTCCGGCAACGTTAGGCTTCGTGCAGCGGCTGGCCAAGCGCGGCGTGCGCGTCGCCAGCGTCTGCTCCGGTGCCTATGTGCTGGCGGAGGCGGGCCTGCTTGACGGCAAGCGCGCGACCACGCATTGGGGCCGCACCCGCGATTTCGTCGCGCGCTATCCCAAGGTGAAGCTCGAGCCCGACCAGATCTTCACCCGCGACGGCAATGTTTGGACCTCGGCCGGCATCTCAGCCGGCATCGATCTCGCGCTGGCGATGGTGACCGAGGATCACGGCGAGGCGGTCGCACAGGACACCGCGCGCCAGCTCGTGCTGTACCATCGCCGCAGCGGCGGACAGTCGCAATTCTCCTCGCTGCTCGAATTGAAGACGCCGAACGGCCGCTTCGGACCGCTGCTCGCCTGGGCGCGCGAGAACCTCGATACGCCCTTGACCGTCGAGGATCTCGCCGAGCACGCCAACATGAGCGCCCGGCACTTTGCGCGCGCCTTTGCCGCGGAGACCGGCGCGACGCCGTCAAAGGCGATCGAGCGCTTGCGCGTCGAGGTGGCGCGCGAGCGTGTCCAGTCGTCCAGCGAAGCGATCGAGCTCGTGGCGCAGTCGACCGGCTTCCGCGATCCTGAAAGGATGCGCCGCGCCTTCATCCGCGCCTTTGGCCAGCCGCCGCAATCGTTGCGGCGCGCGGCGCGGGCGAGTTAGCGTGTCGTTTCCGCGGTCGCGGTGCCCGCGGTTGCTTGTGACTGCGCCGTCAAACGTCGCGCGATCGGCGTCAGCATCTGTGGCGCGACGTAGTAGGGAAACTGGGTGAGCGCGAAATAGAGCCAGGTCGTGCCGGGCAGGGTTGCCGCCGTCGCCGCCAGCATCAGCCCAATATTGCGCTGCGATACCATCAGGCCAAGTGCGAGCGCCTGTTCGTAACCGATGCGGCGGAACAGCAGCGTCGTGACGATCAAGAGCGCAAAGAAGATGGCGAAGGCGAGCAGCGCAATGCCGATCGACAGCAGGGGATCGGCCAGGAAGTCGGCGATCACGTTGCCCATCACGGCCGCGACGAAGACCAGCAGGATGATGATGTTGACGCCGTCGATCGGCCGGCGCTGACGCTGGATCGCGTCCGCGCCGAACAGCCAGCGGATCACGGTCGCCGTCGTGAGCGATCCCGCAAGGATCGCGAGCAGTTTTGCACCGAGCGCGAGCGGCGAGATGCTGAGCGTTCCGCCAAGGAAGAGTGCGGCGAACAGTGACGCCGTGAACGGCACCAGCGCGGTGGAGGTCACGAGCGTGACCAGCAACAGCGTGGCATCGAGGCCCATCAGCGCCGCGATCGCGGGCGAGGCCATCATCGGCGAAGCGATGGCCTGGAGCATCAGGGCGAGGAACAGCTCGGGCGAGCGGGCATCGAATCCGGACAGATGCGCAGCGAGGCCAAAGATCAGGGGAACGCCGATCGTCGTCCAGGCGGTTGCCGCGACGATCAGACCCGGCCGGCGCAGATGGGCGCGCAGCGCAGCAAGGTCGACGCGCATGAAGGAGATGACGAGCAGGAGGAAGATCGCCTCGGTCACGTAAGGCCGCAGCACTGCCCCCAGTGGCGGGATTGCGATCCCGAACAGCACCAGCGCCGCCACGGCGCGGGTGCCCTGGTCGCCGAGCCATGCGAGCCATCGCACGGGAGCGGCCAAGGTGCGTTGCAGGCTGAGGGGCATTTTGACTTCCAGGGGAGTGTCACCTCGCGCGAAGAGGTTGAGGCGATCTGTGGAGCGCAACTCTTGAGGCACTGGCCTTGTTGTTCAAAGTAACAAGTGGTTGCGGTGTATTGCACGCGCTGTAGCCTGATGGAGCGTAGCGTCATCCGGGGACGGGACCAATGACGACAGCCCCGCATTTCGCTTCGCTCCATGCGGGCTACGACATCGTCTTCAGCCCAACTTCTTCAACCATGCGCCGATCTCCGCGGCTGCAACATCGGCCTGCGGCAACAGCTTGCCCATGGTGAAGAAGCCATGGAATTGGCCGGGGAAGTGGCGACAGGCGACGGGCACGCCGGCCTGCCTCAAGCGCTCTGCATAGTCGTGGCCTTCATCGCGCAAGGGATCTGCGCCGGCGGTCAGCACATAGGCCGGCGGCAGGCCATTGAGCGCGGTGGCGCGGGCCGGCGAGGCGCGCCAGTCGTGCGCGTCGGCGGCGCCGTTCAGATAATGGCCTTTGAACCAGCGGACGACGGAATGGCTGAGGAGCAGGCTGGTCTCGGGCTCGCTGTGCGAGGCGTGGGTCATCGCGAAATCGACGGCGGGATAGATCAGCACCTGGCCTGCGAGACTCAAGCCGTTGCCATCGCGGGCAGCGATGGCGACCACGGCGGCGAGATTGCCGCCGGCGCTGTCGCCGCCGACGCAGAGGCGCGATGCATCGATGCCAAGCGTGCTGGCGTTCGCGGCGATCCAATGGGTCGCTTCGATGGCGTCGTCGACCGCGGCGGGAAACTTGTGCTCGGGCGCCAGGCGATAGTCGACCGAGATCACGATCAGCTCGCCCTCGACGGCGAGCTTGCGGGCTGCGACGTCATGGGTGTCGAGGTCGCCGATCACCCAGCCCCCGCCATGGAAGAACACCAGAGCCGGCGATAGACCGCCACGTCGGCGCAGCCTCATTGGCACGTAGAGGCGGGCAGGGATCGTGCCGTGCGGCGCCGGGATCGCAAGGGCTTCGACGCGTGCCAGCTCGGGCGGCTCGGGATTGGTTGCAAAGCCCGCTCGGGAATAATCCGCGCGAGCTTCCGACGCGGTCAGCGTTTCATAAGGTGGACGGGCGGCCTGAAGAAACGCCTGGTAGACGGCGGCGGCGTCGGAATCGAGGACGATTGGCATGGGAGACCTTGCGAGGAATTTGCTGATGTCGCTGCCGGGCTCGCCTGTTGGGGCCCCCGGAATGAGAGGGAAGCCGCCGTCTGTCGGGGCCCGCCGGAGATGGGCCGCCGCTGCAACTATCCCACCTGACGGGTGGTCTGGCCAGCCAAGGGACCGGGAAGGGACCGGGAAGGGGCCGGCGGGCGTGGGGGAAACCGCCCTTTCCCCGCCGTATTCGGCGTGTTAACCGGATGGTCTGCGAGCGGCCGTAACCCCTGTACAATGCTCGATAAACCCGATTCGCTGTTGAAGCCGCGCGAGATGTCTCGAAACCTGATCCTGACCGGCCTTGCGGCGCTCTTTGCCGCCACAGCGATGACCGTCTCGCCTCCGGCGCAGGCGCAGATCGGCACCATCTTCTCTGATCCGCCGCCGCTGCGGCCGCCCGGCAGCATTCCGCGCGGCAACCAGCCGCAGCAGCAGATGCCTGACGATGACGAGGAGGTGCCGGAGCTGCCGCCGCAGGGCCGCGTGCTGCCGACGCCGAACCGACCCGCCCCCCGCCAAGGAAATATCGCGCCCAATGCTCTGCCCGGTCCGGTGGAGACGCAGCCTTTGGCCCCGCCGCCGGGAAGTACCGTGCTGCCGCAGAACCAGCAGCCCTCCATCGCGGTTGCGCCGCCCAATCCTCAAAGCCCACCGCCGCAGCCGGGCGCCAATCCGACGCTGCCGGGCTTGCCGCCCGGGCAGCGACAGCCCAAGGGAACACCGCAAAACGGCGTTCCGCAGACGCCGGCCAGCCTTCAGCCGGGCGATGAGGTCGTTACCGAGCCGCCGGCGCAGAAGATCGTGAACAAGAAGGCGACCTTCTCGGGCCTCGACAAGATCACCGGCCGCATCATCAATTTCGACGAGGAGATCGGGGAGACCGTGCAGTTCGGCGCGCTGCGGGTCAAAACCGACGCCTGCTACACGCGGCCGGCAACCGAAGCCGCCAATACCGATGCCTTCGTCGAGGTCGACGAGATCACGCTGCAAGGCGAGGTGAAGCGGATTTTTTCGGGCTGGATGTTTGCGGCGAGCCCGGGCCTGCACGGCGTCGAGCACCCGATCTACGACATCTGGCTGACCGACTGCAAAGAGCCGCAGCAGACGATCGCGACCGCAGCGCCGGATCCGGCGAGCAAGCCGGCCACGCCACCGCCGCCGCCGGCACAGAAGAAGGCCGCGCCCAAGCAGGCCGTGCAGCAGCAGCGTCCCCCGCAGCCTCCGCCGGTGCAGCAGCCGCAGCCGGCACCGCCGCCTCCGCCGCCACAGCAGCCGAGCCTCTTCCCGTTCCCGGGCTTCGGCCGGAATTAGCTTCTCGTTGCGATGATCTCGAGCGCGCTCGCCCCCGGGATCGCGTCTCCAGGCAATTTCAGGAAGTCGGCGGACTCGCCTGCGAGCGCCTTGTCGAGCAGGGCGGTGTAACGGCGCCTGGAAATCTCGACCGCACCGAAGCTGCGCAGATGCTCGGTGACATATTGCGTGTCGAGCAGCTCGAAGCCGCCGTAGATGAGGCGCGCCACCAGATGCACCAGTGCGACCTTCGAGGCATCGCGCGCGGTGTGAAACATGCTTTCGCCGAAGAAGGCGCGCCCCAGGCTCACGCCATAGAGGCCACCGACGAGGTCGTCGCCCTGCCAGGCCTCGACGCTGTGGCAGTGGCCGAGCTCGTGCAGGCCGCCATAGAGGTCGCGGATGCGCTTGTTGATCCAGGTGTCCTCGCGGCCGGCCTGCGGCGCCGCGCAGCCGGCGATCGTCGCCTTGAAGGCAGTGTTGACGGTGACGCGAAACACATCCGAGCGCACGGTGCGCGCAAGGCGCGAGGCGACGCGAAATCCCTCGAGCGGGATCACGCCGCGCATCTCCGGCTCGACCCAGAACAGCGTCGGATCGTCCGCGCTCTCGGCCATCGGAAAGATGCCGCAGGCATAGGCACGCAGCAGCACGGCGGGGGTGATTTCAGACGAGGCGGAGTCGCGCGAAGTCATGCGCGGCACATTAGCAGGATCGTGGCAGCCTTGCGATGGGGTCCGATGCGGGGCCTCGCACGTCAGCTCGCGGCGGCGTTGTTCGTCGTCGTCGATGGCGCGGGCAGGCGGCGGAACTTGAGCAGGATCTTCGTCCCAGTGTGATCCGGATCGCGTTCGACGGAGGCGTCGAGCTTGGAAGCCATCGCCGCAACGATGCGCTGGCCCATCCCGGTCGAGCGCGGATCGGCCTTGGCGTTGTCACCAACGCCATCATCGGCGATCGACAGTACGAGATCCTCGCCCTGCGAGGTCAGCTCGACGTGAATGGGGCCGGCGCCGTCCGGATAGGCGTATTTCACCGCGTTCATGACCAGCTCGTTGACGATGATGCCGACCGCCACTGCGCGGTCCGGATCGATCTCGATCGGCTCCGCCTTCAGCGTCAGGCGCGACATCCGGTTGCCCTCGGCCGAGCGGCGGAGGTCCTCGAGCAGCGAGTCCAAATACTGGTTCAGGACGACGCTCTTCAGATCCTGCGAGGTGTAGAGGCGGCGGTGCACCTGCGCGACCGCGGCGACGCGGCCCATCGCATTGGTCAGGGCGGCCTTGACCTCCTCCTGCGCAGCCGAGCTTGCCTGCAGATGCAGCAGCGAAGCGATGATCTGGAGCGAGTTGCCGACGCGGTGATTGACCTCGCGCAGCAGCATTTCGCGTTCGGCGGCCAGCGCCGCGTAGCGGTCGCGCGAGGCGTGGATTTCGGCTTCCGCCTCCTCGCGCGCCTTCTGGAGCGCAGCTTGGCGCAGGGCGCCATCGGCAGCGACATGCAGCAGCGGGATGAAGTCGCCCGTGACGTCCTTGACGAGGTAGTCGGCTGCGCCCGCCTTCAGCGCTGTGACGGCGATGCTGGAATCCTGCGACGCCGTGACGAAGACGACCGGCGGGGCGTTCGGGATCGCCATGATCCGTTCGAGTGTCTCAAGACCGTCGAGGCCCGGCATGTACTGGTCGAGCGCCACGACGTCGATGCCGCCATCGACGTTTCCTTGCCGGATGCGCGCGAGGCCTTCCTCGCCGCTTGTGGCAAGGATCACCTTGTAGCCGCGGCGCGTCAGACCGCGCTCGACGAGGCGCGCCAGCGCGTCATCGTCGTCGATATAGAGCAGCGTCGGCGTTGTCCGGTTCATGTTGCTGCTGGGGGCACCTGGATGACGGAGAAGAATAGCCCGAGCTGCCGGATCGCGTTGGCAAAATTCTCGTAATTGACCGGTTTTGTGATGTAGACGTTACAGCCGAGCTCGTAGCAGCGCTTGATCT
This sequence comes from Bradyrhizobium sp. UFLA05-112, assembly GCF_053572325.1. Lineage (NCBI taxonomy): Bacteria > Pseudomonadati > Pseudomonadota > Alphaproteobacteria > Hyphomicrobiales > Nitrobacteraceae > Bradyrhizobium > Bradyrhizobium sp. UFLA05-112. The sequence goes on from NZ_JBANBK010000076.1 coordinate 17,798, forward strand.
CCTGGGAGTCGTCGGTGGTGGTCAGCACCACTACGGGAGAGGCCTTCAGGTACTTGTTCTCCTTGATCCGCTTCAGGATCTCGATCCCGGTCGTGTCGGGCAGGTTGAGATCGAGCAGGATCAGCAGCGCATTGCCCTTCTGGACGAGGCCGGAGCCGTCAGCGCCGAACAGAAAGCGGATGGCGTCCGTGCCGTTGGCAAAAGGCACGATCGGGTTGTTCACCCCGGAGCGGCGGATATTGCGTTCGATGAGGCGGGCGTGCCCCTCGTCGTCCTCGATCATTATGATGGTGACGGGCTGTGTCATTGTTCTGCGTTCCGCTTGCTCGCGTTCCACTTGATCGGCAGCGTGATCGTAAATGTGCTGCCGACGTTGAGTTCGGAGGAGACCGACATCGTACCGCCGAGCCGGCGCACCAGCGCGCGGACGTGGGCAAGGCCGATGCCCTGGCCCGGCTTGTCCTGGAGGCCGGCGCGGCGGAACAGATCGAAGATGCGGTGGTGATCCTTCGGATCGATGCCGCGGCCATTGTCGGAGATATCGAAGATCGCATAGCCGAGCTTGGTGCGGCCGCGCAGCGCGATCTCGCCGGGCACGCCGCTCTTGAGATACTTGATGGCGTTGTCGATCAGGTTGGAGAAGATCTGCTCCAGCGCTAGCCGGTCGCTCACGATGTCGGGCAGCTCGCCGACGCGGATTTCGGCCTGCGCTTCGGCTGACTGATGTGCCACCGTCGCGACGATCGCCTCGATCAGCTCGCGCGTGTCGATCCTGACCGGCTCGAATTCGCGCCGGCCCTCGCGGGTGAGGTTGAGGATCGCCGAGATCAGGCGATCCATCTTGGCGATCGAGGATTTGATGAAGCCGAGCGCCTCGGAAAAATCCTGCGAGAGCTGTTTGTCCGACCCTTCCAGCGGGATTTCCGCGGCATCCTTCATCGCCAGCGGCGGCCCGTCCGCCGGGACGTGGGTGAGGCTGCCGATGCGCCGGAAGAGGTCGCTTCCCAACTCCTCGAGCTCGCTGGTGAAGCCCATGATGTTGACCAGCGGCGAGCGCAGGTCGTGGCTCACGATATAGGCGAAGCGCTGGATCTCGTTGTTGGCTTCGCGCAAGTCTGCCGTCCGTTCATCGACGGTGGCCTCAAGATTGACGTTGGAATCGCGCAGGCGCGTCTCGGCCTCGTCGCGGAGGGCTGCCGAGCGCCGCACCAGCCAGATCGAGATCAAGGCGAGCACGACGACGAGACCGGAGCCGATGCCGGTCAACGACGCTGCCAGCGTCTGGCTGTTGTTGGCATTGGCCGAGCGCAGTGCAAATAATCGCTGCTCCTCGCGGAGCATGGCGTCCGCAGCGTCGCGGATCGTGCTCGTCGTGTTGCCGGCAGCCGCTTCACGGACGAGCGCCGAGGCACGTGCGAAGTCGCTCTGCTGGATATAATTCATCTCGCGCGTGAACTGGTCGAGCCTGGTTTCGACCGCTGGCCGCAGCTTGCGGACGTTGTCGGCCTGCGCGGGATTGTCCTTGGTCAGCTCCGCGAGCCTCGTGAGATGCGGCAGGACCGCCGCCACCGCGGCCTGGTGGTCGGTCCAGAATTCCGGCCCCCGCGTGAGGAGAAATCCGCTCGCACTGCTCTCGGCGCGACGAACTTCCAGGAGCAGCGTGTGGATCTGGTTCTCGACCTCGATGGTGTGAATGACCGAGGCGTTGTCGTCGCGTGCCTTGTTGACGAGGTAGACCGAGCCGGCGCTGATCACCGTCAGCACCAAGAGTCCCGCCGCGAACAGCAGGATCTGCCAAAGTGCGCGCCGCCGTCTCAGGTCAGGCGCCACGCCAATTCCAGTTCCGACCTTAAGAATTTCCACTCCCCCGTGCAGAAAACCCGCCGATAACGCTGCAAGCGGCGTCCGGTTCCATGGCGAGGGAAGGATGGTCGCCGCTAGTTGCCGGACTGGCCGGCCAGGTACTGTTCCAACCAGTGGATATGATAGTCGCCGTCGATGATCGCGTCTTCGCGCACCAGCGCGCGGAACAGGGGCAGCGTCGTCTCGATGCCGTCAACCACCATCTCGTCCAGCGCCCGGCGCAGCCGCATCAGGCATTCGGTGCGGGTCTTGCCGTGCACGATCAGTTTGCCGACGAGGGAATCGTAATAGGGCGGGATCGTGTAGCCCTGATAGACCGCGGAATCGATCCGCACGCCCAGACCGCCAGGCGGATGGTACTGCAGGATCCGGCCGGGCGAGGGCCGAAAGGTCTGCGGGTTCTCCGCATTGATGCGGCACTCGATCGCGTGCCCGATGATCTGGATCTCTTCCTGCTTCGCCGGCAGGTCGCCGCCGGCGGCAATGCGGATCTGCTCCAGCACGAGGTCGATGTCGGTGATGCTTTCGGTGACGGGATGTTCGACCTGGATGCGGGTGTTCATCTCGATGAAGTAGAACTCGCCGTCCTCATAGAGGAACTCGATGGTGCCGACGCCGAGATATTTCATCTCGCGCATGGCCTTGGCACAGGTTTCACCGATCTTGGCGCGGGCGGCTGCGGAGAGAACGGGCGAGGGGCCTTCCTCCCAGACCTTCTGATGACGGCGTTGCAGCGAGCAGTCGCGTTCGCCAAGGTGGATCGCGCCACCGCGGCCGTCGCCAAGGATCTGGATTTCGATGTGGCGCGGCTTCTGCAGGTATTTTTCCAGATAGACTGACGCGTCGCCGAAGGCGGATTTCGCCTCGTTGGCGGCCGTCGATAGCGCCAGCGCAAGCTCTGCCTCGCTATGCGCGACCTTCATGCCGCGGCCGCCGCCGCCGGCGGCAGCCTTCACCAGCACGGGGAAGCCGATCTCCTTCGCGATCGCCGTCGCGTTGTCGTTGGGACCGACGGCACCGTCGGAGCCGGGCACCACGGGGATGCCGAGCCGCTTGGCGGTCTTCTTGGCCTCGATCTTGTCGCCCATCAGGCGGATGTGCTCCGCCTTCGGGCCGATGAAGTGCAGATTGTGCTCGGAGAGGATTTCCGCAAAGCGCGCATTCTCCGACAGGAAGCCGTAGCCCGGATGCACCGCATCGGCGCCGGTGATCTCGCAGGCCGCGAGCAGCGCGGGAACGTTGAGATAGCTGTCCTTCGACTGCGGCGGCCCGATGCATACGCTCTCGTCGGAGAGGCGGACGTGCATCGCGTCCGCATCGGCGGTGGAGTGCACGGCGACGGTCGCGATCCCGAGCTCCTTGCAAGCCCGCAGGATACGAAGGGCGATCTCGCCGCGATTGGCTATGAGGATCTTGTCGAACATGGTGTCCTGCCGCGAATAGCGAGTGGCGAATGGCGAATAGGGAAGGCCAATGCCATTCGCTATTCGCTACTCCCCGTTCGCCTACTCAATAATCACAAGCGGTTCGCCGAACTCGACCGGCTGGCTGTCCTCGACCAGAATCTGCGTCACGGTTCCGGCGCGCGGCGAGGGGATTTGGTTCATGGTCTTCATCGCTTCGATGATGAGGAGCGTCTGACCGACCGAAACCTTGGAGCCGACCTCGATGAAAGGCTTTGCGCCCGGCTCCGGCGCCCAATAGGCGGTGCCGACCATCGGCGAGGTGACGGCGCCGGGATGTTTCGAGAGATCTGCTGGCGCTGTGGCCGCAGTCGCCGCTCCAAGTGCCGCGACGGGAGCCGCGATGACCGATGTCGGCAGGGCCGCGGCGACGCTGACGTTGCGCGCGACGCGCAGACGAAGTCCTGCACGCTCGATCTCGATCTCGGTGAGGCTCGTCTCGTCGAGCAGGGTCGCGAGCTCGCGGATGAGCGCGGAGTCCTCGCTGGAAAACTTTGCAGCTGCTTTATCGTCTGGCTGGCGCGCCATGATCTTGATTCCGAACCTCTGTTTGAAAAGGGGCGTCAGGCTTTGGGCTGGATGCCGAGCTTGGCGGCAAGGCCCTGGATCGCGAGACGGTAGCCCTCGATGCCGAAGCCGCACAGCGAAGCGAAGGCGGCGCGGGCGGTGTAGGAATGGTGACGGAAACTCTCGCGGGCGTGGATGTTGGTGACGTGCACCTCGACCGTCGGGATCTGCACCGCGAGCAGCGCATCGTGCAGCGCGATCGAGGTGTGCGAATAGCCGCCGGCGTTGATGATGATACCCTTCATCTTGCGGGCGTGCGCCTCGTGGATGAAGTCGATCAATTCGCCTTCGCGGTTGGACTGCCGGCAGTCGGCCTTGAGACCGAACTTCGCTGCGGTCTCCCGGCAGAGCGTCTCGACGTCGGCCAGCGTCGCGTGCCCGTATTTCTCCGGTTCGCGCGTCCCCAGCATGTTGAGGTTCGGCCCGTTGAGGACGAGGATCGTGTCGGTCGCAGGTTCAGCCATTCAAATCCCGTCAGGTGCTTTGGCGGAGGTGGCGGGGGTTATAGGTAACAAAGGGGCCTGAGGGAAGCCTTCAACGACCTCCCGCACGGCTTCAGATAGCTCATCCAGCCTGCAAAAAGCTGTGTGGAAGCTACGGAAATTGCTTGTTAACCAGCCCAAATCATGGCTGCCGGCCGACCGCAAAAAGGGCGGGCATCGCTGCCCGCCCTCGGGGGTGCCGGTTTGTCGGCCGTCAGGCGTTGAGAACCGCGATGATCTCATAGGTGGCGGGATCGATGATCACGATCTCTTCGCGGACCACGATGTACCTGTAGCTCCGCCACTCCGGATAGATCGTCGCCACCCGTGACGGCAGCACGTGCAGCTCGATGCCCTCACGCGGGATCCGCGTGCCGACCGAAACCGAGAAGTTGACGTTGCTGACGGGAGCCACGTGCTCCTCGTGGATCACGGATGTGATCTGCGTGCGTTGCTCGGTCGAGAGCTTGGCGCCCGCGCCGGCCTGGCCGGTGGTCTGTGTCTGGGTCGACGTGCCCTGGCGGTTCTCGCCTGTGGCCGTGCCGGACTTGGTTTGGGTCTCCGAGCTCATGCCCTTCGACCTGTCCTGCTGACCCTGAGCGCGTTCATCTGTGCGCTGGCCCTTCGTTGCACCCGACTTCTCCTCAGCCGTCGGATTCTTGTGCATCGTGCCAGAGGACTTCTCGTCTCTCATCGTACCCGAGGACTTCTCCTCGGCGCCGGACTTCATGGATCCGCCGGCCTGTCCAACGGTGCCTTTTTCCTTGCCCGTGGAATCCCTGTGCATGGCACCGGACTTCTCGTCCTTCATCGCCCCCGAGGACCTTTCTTCAGCGCCGGACTTCATAGATCCGCCGGCCTGTCCCACGGTGCCCTTTTCCCTGCTCATGGCACCGCCATGTTCAGCCGCGCCGGTGGAAGGTTGCGCGTTCTGTTGCATCTGCTGGGAGCCGCCGGACTCCTTGGTCCCGGTTCCCTGCGCATTCGCGAGACCAGTACCCGCGACGAGTGCCAGCGCGGCAACCGAGATCATAAAGCGATTAGTCATTGAACCTCTCCTCACGTGTTTTGTGCGTCATTGCCCGCGCCGACAACGAAAGGAGAAATGAGATGTTCCGAAACTTCAGTGGTTCCGCGGCTTTTGTTTGTTGAATGCGAGATGAATGGTCGCGCCAAGATCCTGACAACAAAAAAGGCCGGCAAAAGCCGGCCCTTTGTGGTGTTCGGATAATCGAAACCGGGAACTAGCAGGTCGCCTTGCCGCAGCGAGCGACGCCGATCTTTTCCTTCAGGCCATCGAGGCCGATGGCGCCGACCACGATCTGCTTGCCGATCACGTAGCTCGGCGTGCCGTTCATGCCCATCGCTTCGGCGAGTTTGAAGTTCTCCTCGATCGTAGCGCGCACTTCCGGATTGGCCATGTCCTTCTCGATCTTCGCGACGTCGAGACCGGCTTCCTTGGCGGCGGCAAGCGCGTGCGCCTTGTCGGCCTGGCCGCGGCCGCCGAGCAGCTTCTGGTGGAAGTCGAGATACTTCTTGCCGGTGGGATCCTGCATGCGGACGGCAACCGCAACCTGCGCCGCCTCGACCGAGCCCTGGCTCAGCACCGGAAACTCCTTGAGCACGACCTTCAGCTTGGGATCGGCCTTCATGAGGTCGAGCATGTCGGTCATCGCGCGCTTGCAGTAGCCGCAATTGTAGTCGAAGAACTCGACGAAAGTGACGTCGCCGTCCTTGTTGCCGAGCACGACCTGGCGCGGCGAGTTGAAGATCGCATCCGCATTCTGCGCGATGCTGGCTTCGTGCTTCTGCGCTTCGGCGGCTGCCTGGCGCTTGCTCAGCTCGGCCATCGCATCCTCGAGCACCTCGGGATGGCTGACGAGATAGTTCTTGATGATCGCCTCGATGTCGGAGCGCTGGGCGTCGGTGAAGCTGTCGGCCGCGGCGGGCGCGGCTCCGCCGAGCACGGCGAGGGCAAACAGCGCGGGGACGATCAGGCGCAGCGAAGGCATTGGCATATCCTCTGGTCGAAAGCAGGTTTCGGAAGACATCCCGGCCGATCTAACCTGGCCGCGCCGTGACGTCGTGGTGTCGGTGTCGTTCTAATCGTTTAAAGCGCGATGAGATTGGGATGAATCGTCATCGCGCTTCAGGTTATTGTTTGAGCATGATCTTTTCGGAAAAACGCTCCACACTTTTCCGGATCATGCTCTAATTGTTGCGTGGCGGTTTTGACGCCACGATGTCATCGGCCTTGACCCAACCGGGCGTGCCGATGGCGAAACGGGTTTTTGCGCGCGTCGCAAGCTCGCGTGCGGTCTTGTTGTCGCCGCGCAGGTAAGCTGCCTGCGCCGATGCCAGATCGGCCTCCGCATAGTCCCCCTTGCGACCATAGGCCATGGCGAGCTGCGTGTAGCCGATCGGCGCCTCCGGCTCCCGCGCCACCGCGGCACGGAGAATCCGGATCGCTTCGTCCGTGTAGGAGTTATTATCAGTTCCGACCAGAGCCTGCCCAAGTAACATCTCGATGAGCGGGGCGTTGCCGGAGAGCTGCACCGCCTTGTGCAGGGCAGGGATCGCTTCCGCCGGCTTGCCACTCTCGAGCAGTGCCTGGCCGCGCACCTCGTAGAAATACGGGTTGGTCGGCTGCGCCTGGATCAGCGCGTCGATCTGGGCCAGCGCGCTGCGCAGGTCGCCGTGCAGATAGGTGCTGATGGCGCGGGCATAGCGTGCGGGCAGGCTGTCGTTGGACAGCGGATAGCGGCGATAGACGGTCTCGGGCCGCTCCATGAAGGCGGAGACCTTGGCGCGCACCATGTCATGGCGCGCCTGGAGCGCCGGGTCGTCCTTCTTGTCCCAATAGGGGCTGGCGCGGGCGAACTGGGCGAGCGCCTCGACGCGCTCGGCCGGCATCGGATGCGACTGCAAATAGGGATCGGCGCCGCGCGCGGCGAACAGGCTCTCGCTGGTGAAGCGCTTGAAGGTCTCGTACATGCCCTTTGGCGACTGCTGGGTCGCGGTCAGGAACTTCACGCCGGCGCGGTCGGCGTTCTCCTCCTGCTGGCGCTGATAGGACAACAGCGAGCGGCGGATCATCTCCTGCGGTCCGGCGACTGCGGCCGCACCGGCGTTGGCGAGACCATTGTTCGCGTTGCCGCTGCGGGCGCCCGCGACCATGGCGCCAGCGCCGAGCAGCATGGCGATGATCATCTGAGTCTGGGCGTTGGCGAGCTGCTCGCGCAGCTTGGCGAGATGTCCGCCGGCCAGATGCCCGGTCTCGTGCGCGAGCACGCCGATCAGCTGGTTCGGCGTTTCCGACTGCATGATCGCGCCATAATTGACGAAGATGCGGCGGCCATCAGCGACGAACGCGTTGAACGATGCGTCGTTGAGGATCACCATCTGGATGTTCTGCTTCTCCAGACCCGCGGCGCGCAGGATGGGTCTGGTATATTCGCGCAGCAATTGCTCGGTCTCGGTGTCGCGCAGCACCGGCGGGCCTCTGGGACTCTCCTGCGCCTTGATCGCCGGGAGCGGCGCCAGCGCCATGGCCGCGGCGGTCACGATGGCGGTGAGAGCGGAGGCTTTCTTGCGCAAAGCGAGCTGGGGCAACATCGATCGGTCTTGAAATGCAGTCTTGTGATTGGTCTTGGTGATTGGCGTCGGACCGGATACGGGATATGCCCTAATGAGCCGCACAATGCGGCCAGTCTGGGGCGCCGGCGCCCCGTTCCCGGCCCCCGGGGGTTCCGGACCGGAAGCGAAATAGCAGATATTGATGGCCGATGCGATATTGAGGAACCGGCTGGAGCCCTGGCTGAGACCATCCCGCCGCAGTGACGTTCCCCCCTTCATGGTGATGGACGTGATGGCCGCGGCCGCGCGTATAGAGGCGGCGGGCGGCCACGTCATCCACATGGAGGTCGGCCAGCCTGCCGCGCCGGCCCCGAAGACCGCGATCGCGGCCGCCCACAGGGCGCTGGATACTGCGCGAATCGATTATACCTCCGCGCTCGGCATCCCCTCGTTGCGCGAGCGCATCGCGCGCCATTATCGCGACGCCTATGGCTGTGCGGTGAGCCCCGAGCGGATCGTCGTCACCACTGGGTCCTCCGGCGGCTTCATCCTGGCCTTCCTTGCCCTGTTCGAGCCAGGTGACCGCGTCGCGGTGACGGTGCCCGGCTATCCGCCATACCGTCATATCCTGACCGCGCTCGGCTGCGAGCCGGTGCCGATCGAGACCACCAGCCAGACCCGTCACGCCCTGACAGGCGAGGCGCTGCTGGCCGCCCATCGCAAGGCGCCGCTCAAGGGCGTGCTGGTCGCAAGTCCTGCCAATCCCACCGGGACCATGATGTCCAGGGAGGCGCTGTCCAGCCTGATCACGGCCGCCGAGGGCGCCGGCATCCGCTTCATCTCGGACGAGATCTATCACGGCCTCGACTACGCATTCCCCGCCGTTACCGCGGCAGCGCTGTCGGACCATGCACTCATCATCAATTCGTTCTCGAAATATTTTTGTATGACCGGCTGGCGGGTCGGCTGGATGGTCGTGCCGGACGTCCTGGTGCGGCCGGTCGAGCGGCTCCAGCAGAACCTGTCGATCTCGGTGCCGTCGCTGTCGCAGATCGCGGCCGAAGCAGCCTTCGACGGCGCTGCCGAGATGGAGGAGATCAAGCACGGTTATCAGGAAAACCGCCGCATCCTGATCGAGGGTCTGCCCAAGGCCGGCCTGACCAAGTTCCTGCCCGCCGATGGCGCATTCTACCTCTACGCCGACGTGTCGGATTTCACCTCCGACAGCTTTGAGTTCGCCCAGCAGATGCTGGAGCAGGCCCATGTCGCGGCCACGCCCGGTATCGATTTCGATCCCGTGCACGGCCGCTCCTTCATCCGCTTTTCCTACGCGAGATCGGCGGAGGAGATGCGCCAAGCAGTTGACCGGATCGCTCACTGGCTTAAATAGCCCGCCAGTTTTTTACGAGCCTTCCGGAGTTCAACGTGTCTGACAGATCGCCTGCCGCCGCACCGCATTTTCCCCTCGCCGCCATCGTCTGGCCGGTCCAAAGCGGCGAGGCCGCGGGCGCGCTGCGCGCGATCGTGCTGGTTGCGCTTGGAACGGCTTTGATGGCGCTGTCAGCCAAGGTCAACCTGCCGCTGCCATATGTGCCCATGACGCTGCAGACGCTGGTCGTGCTGATGATTGGCGTCGGCTATGGCTGGCGCCTCGGTAGCGCAACCATGATCGCGTACCTCGCGGAAGGCGCGATGGGCGTGCCGGTGTTCGCAGGCCCGGTCGGCGGCCTTGCTCCGCTCGTCGGCCCCACGGCCGGATATCTGTTCGGCTTCGTCGCTGTGGCCTTCGTCACGGGCTTTCTCGCCGAGCGGGGCTGGGATCGAAGCATGGCCTGGCTGTTCGCGGCCATGGCGATCGGCCACATCGTCATTTTGGCGATGGGCTTCGCCTGGCTTGCTTTCGGCCTCGGGCTTGGCACCGCCAAGGCCTGGCAGGTCGGCATCGTGCCGTTCATCGCGGCGTCGCTGATCAAGAATGCACTCGGGGCGACCTTGATGCCGGCTGCACGCCGGATCGTCGATCGCCGCCAATAGGCAGCCAGCGGCCGAGCAGTTCCATTTGACTCGGCCCTTCAAATTGATCTTGGCTAGAACCAAGAGAGTTAAGGGGAGGGAGCAATGACGACGACAACGATGACTGCGGGCGCGCCGGCGGCGAAGGCCGCCGCCAAGCCGTGGTACAAGGTTCTCTATATCCAGGTGCTGATCGCCATCTTCCTGGGCGCCATCGTCGGCTGGCTGTGGCCTTCGGTCGCGACCAACGACTGGATCAAGGCGATGGGCGACGGCTTCATCAAGCTGATCAAGATGGTGATCGCCCCGATCATCTTCTGTACGGTCGTCTCAGGCATCGCCCACATCCAGGACGCCAAGAAGGTCGGCCGCATCGGCGTCAAGGCGCTGGTCTATTTCGAGATCGTCTCGACTTTCGCGCTCCTGATCGGGCTCGTCGTCGGCAATCTGGTTCGTCCGGGTGCGGGATTCGGCAGCGCGGCGGCGAACGCACAGGCGGTTGCCAACTACGCCAAGCAGGCCGAGGGACAGAAGAGCGTCGACTTCATCCTCCACATCATCCCTGACACCGTGGTCGGCGCTTTCGCGCAAGGCGAGATCCTCCAGGTGCTGCTGTTCTCGGTGCTGTTCGGCTTCGCCATCATGGGGCTCGGCGAGCGCGGCCACGTAATCCGCTCCTTCATCGACGATGCCGCCCATGCCGTGTTCGGTGTCATCTCGATCGTGATGCGCGCAGCACCAATCGGCGCATTCGGCGCGATGGCCTATACCATCGGCAAGTTCGGCACCGGTGCGATCCTCAACCTGGTCGGGCTGATCGCGACCTTCTACGTCACCGCTGCACTGTTCGTGTTCATCGTGCTCGGCACGATCGCGCGCTTTGCGGGGTTCTCGATCTTCAAGTTCCTCGCCTACATCAAGGACGAGCTGCTGATCGTGCTCGGCACCTCGTCCTCGGAAAGCGCGCTGCCGTCCTTGATGGAGAAGCTGGAACGGCTCGGCTGCTCGAAATCCGTGGTCGGCCTCGTGGTGCCCACGGGTTACTCGTTCAACCTCGACGGCACCAATATCTACATGACGCTGGCGACGCTGTTCATCGCGCAGGCGCTCGGTGTCGATCTCACCTTGGGCCAGCAGATCACCATCCTCGTGGTGGCGATGCTGACCTCGAAGGGCGCCTCCGGCATCACCGGCGCCGGCTTCATCACGCTCGCCGCGACGCTCGCCGTGGTCGATCCGCGACTCGTGCCGGGCATGGCGATCGTGCTCGGCATCGACAAGTTCATGAGCGAATGTCGCGCCCTGACCAATCTCTGCGGCAACGGCGTCGCCTGCGTGATCGTCGCCTGGTGGGAGGGCGAGCTCGATCGTGACAAGCTCAACGCCAGGCTGAGCCAGCAGATCGATCCGACCGACATGGAGACGGCGCTCACGACGGACTGATTTGCAAACTCAACGCAAGGCGCATCGCGCCGCTACGTTTTGAAATAGCAGGGCTGGTCGAGATCCTCGATCAGCCCTTGCTGTTTGGGCGCCTTATCGACGATGGGCAGGCTCCCGCCAAACGCACCGAGTGACGGAATTTGCGCGCTCGCCCGTTGAACCCTCATCGCGATTTCGGGGTGAAGGGCGGGGTGGCATCGTGGGCGAGGCGGCGGTCGATCGGATTCTGTTGCAGGCGGTGGAGCATTACGAGGCGGGGCGGCCGGATCAGGCAGGCTTGTTGTGCGGCGAAGTCCTGAAGGCGCATCCCGACCATGTGCCGGCGCTGCATCTGTCCGCCGTGGTCGCTTTCGTGACCGATCGCGCGAGCGACGGGGCGAGCCTGCTGAGCCGTGTGTTCGGCCTCGATCCCGACCACGCGCCGGCCCTCGTCACGCTGGGCGATGCGCTTGCCGTAAAGGTGTGTATAAGAGACAGCATTTGACCCGTGCGCATTTCAATCGGGCCGTGGCGCTGGCGGGGCAGGGACGGCTCGCCGAGGCCGAGGAGGCCTATCGCGAGGTCATCGCAAGGGATCCAGCGCATCGTGGCGTCTGGCTCAATCTCGGCAATGTGCTTGCTGATCAGAAGAGGCTCGACGAGGCCGTGATGGCCTATCGTCGTGCCCTCGAAGCGGGCCCTGAGGATCCGGGCCTGCTTTGCAATCTCGGCGCTGCGCTCTACCGCAAGGGCGAGCTCGAGGAGGCGATCGTGCATTGTCGCCGCTCGACTCTGCTTGATCCGGACAATCTTGAGGCGATGCGGTTGCTCGGTCTCGTCCTGCACGAGGCCGGTCATCTGCATCAGGCGTCCGCGACCTACCAGCGGATCATCGCGCGCGATCCGGCCGATCACGTGATCATCAGCAATTCCGGCGCCTGCCTGTGCGAGCTCGGACTTTTCGATGAGGCCATCGCAGCTTGCGAGCGGGCGCTGGCAGTGAAGGCTGATCATGCGCCCGCTCACACCAATCTCGGGATCATCTTCGAGAAGCAGGGTCGGGTGGAAGCAGCCGTCGCCGCGCATCGCCGCGCCGTCGCCGCCGATCCCGCCTACGCAAAAGGCCATGCGAATCTCGCGGTGGCGCTGCGCAATGCCGGCGAGATAGACGGGGCGCTTGCCGCCTCCCGCCAGGCCATCGCGCTCGATCCGGAGCAGCCGCTCGCGCAATATAATCACGCGCATTTTCTGCTGATGAACGGTGACTTCGCCAGCGGCTTTGAAGCCTATCAATGGCGGCGCAGGTGCAAGACCCTGTCCGACGGCGATCCGACCTTCAGCGAGCCGGAATGGCAGGGCGAGCCGCTTGGCGGCCGCCGGCTTCTGCTGTTCGCTGAATACGGGCTCGGCGACGCCCTGCAGTTCGTGCGCTATCTGCCGATGGTGGCCGCACAGGGCGGCTCCGTCATCCTCCAGGTCCAGCCGGCGCTCGCTTCACTGCTGCGGACGATGGCTGACGTCACTGTGATCGCGCGCGGTGAGCCGCTGCCGCGATTCGACGTGCAACTGCCGCTGATGAGCTTGCCTCGCGTGTTCGGCACGATGCTCGACACGATTCCGGCGGACGTGCCCTATCTGCATCCGGATCCCGCACGACTGTCGCGATGGCGCGCTGCGCTGCAAGGCGTGAGCGCGTTGAAGGTCGGCGTGGTCTGGGCCGGCAATCCCAGGCACAAAGGCGACGCGCAGCGCTCTCTGTCGGCACAAGAGGTTCTGCCGCGCCTGATTACGCCAGGCGTGCAGCTCTACAGTCTTCAGAAGGAGCCGCGCGAGGCCGATGTCCCGGTGCTGGCGGCGCTTGGCACTGACATCATCGATCTTGCGCCAGCGCTTGGCGATTTTTCCGATACCGCAGCGGCTGTCGCAGCGCTCGATCTCGTGATCGCCGTGGACACCTCGGTTGCACATCTTGCCGGCGCGCTCGGCCGCCCGGTCTGGATGCTGCTGCCCTACGCGCTCGACTGGCGCTGGCTGCGCGACCGCGAGGACAGCCCATGGTATCCGACCATGCGGCTGTTCCGGCAGCGCAGGCCGCGTGAATGGAACGATCCGCTGATGCGGATGTCGGCCGCGCTGGCGGTCCTCGCCGCAAAACGCGCTGGCTAGAAACGCTCCGGCCGGTATGGCGCGGGATCGATCGACGGCGTCTCGCCGCTCATCATCTCCGCGAGCAGGCGTCCGGTCGCGGGACCGAGCGTAAAGCCCTGGTGGCCGTGGCCGAAATTCATCCAGAGACCGCGATGGCGCGGTGCGGGCCCAAGCACCGGCAACATGTCGGGCGTGCAGGGCCGCGTGCCGTACCACGGCTCGGGTTCGACGCGGCCGCCGAGATCGAGCAGCTCTCGGGCGGAGGCCTCCGCACTGGCGAGCTGCACCGGCGTTGCCGGCGCATCCGGCCCGGTCAGCTCGGCGCCAGTGGTAATGCGGATGCCCCTGGCCATCGGTCCCATGGCATAGCCTCTCGCCGTATCGACCAGTGGCAGATCGAGCGAAGCGCCGCCGCTATAGTGCATATGGTAGCCGCGCTTGCGCACCAGCGGTATGCGGTATCCGAATTTTTGCAGCAGATCGGGTGACCACGGTCCGAGCGTGACGACGACATTGGCCGCATCGATCGGTCCGTTGTCGGTTTGCACCGACCAGCCGGAGGATGTCTGGTGCAAGGTCTGCGCATCGCCGAGAAGGATATGGCCCCCGAGGCGCTGAAACAGCTCGGCATAGGAGGCGACCAAAGCGCCGGGATCCGAAACGGACCACGGCTCCAGCCAATGGATGGCACCCGGAAGATCATCGCGCAGGATCGGTTCAGCCTTCGCGAGCTCGCTACCGCTCAGGACACGAAACTTCACGCCGAAGTCGCGCTGGTTTTCCTCCGCGGTCTTGATCGCGAGCTCGAACGCGGCGGGATCGCGATGCAGCAGCCGGTAGCCGGCGCGGCGGATGAGGTTGTCGGCGTGAGCCTCGCGGATGAGGATATCGTGCTCGGACGTTGCATAGGCGATCAGGCGTGCCCACGCCTCGATCGCCTCGCGATGCCGCTTCGGCGCCGAGTGCCACCAATAGCGGAGCAAAGGCTCGACGTGGCGGTGCAGGGACGCGAGGCTATAGCGGACGTCGTTGGTGCGGCCGGTCGCGATCTTCAACAGCGTCGCAAAGTCGCGCGGCATCGGATAAGGGCGCACAGCCTCGGCCTGGATCATTCCGGCATTGCCGTAACTGGTCTCGCGGCCCGGCTCCCTGCGATCGACGAGCATGACCGACCAGCCGCGCCGCTGCAGATGCAGCGCCGCGCTGACGCCTATCATGCCGCCGCCAAGGACGATTGCACTTTGCATCGGCACGTTTCCCTTTAAGCCAGGCGCGGCGCGAGCCTTGGCTGCGCCGTGTTGATGGTCGCGGCGACGATGACCGACATCGCGGTCATCGCCACCAGGAAGCCGAAGGCCGCATCGAAGGATCCGGTTCCGGTCACGATGAAGCCAATCGCCGCGGGCGCTACGAAGCCTGCGCTCTGGCCGCCGAGATTGACCATGCCGACGCCCGATCCGATCTGGTCGTCGCGAAGCAGCTTTGTCGGAAGTGCAACCACCGAGGCCAGCACGAAGGATTTGAAGAAATAGACCAGCGACTGGTAGGTGATCAGCATTGCGATCGTTTCCGCCTTGTACATGGCGTAGAGGAAGATGCCGGTCAACGCGGAGCTGCCGATCAGGAGCCATTTTTCGCGCTCGGCGAAGAACCTCGTCATCACCCAGCCGCCGATCGCGGTCGCGATCGTCGCCATCACGAACGGGATCGGCGCCACGATGCCGACGGTCTTGAGATCGAGCCCGCGCTGCTGGAGCAAATAGAGCGGCATCCAGGAATCAAGGCCCTTGTTGACGCAGCTGAGGCCGAACCACACCACCATCAACTGCCAGATCAGCGGGTTCTTCATCAGCTCGCGCATCGGCGCGCGGTCCGCGGGCTTCGCCGTCGTCGCCGTGCTCGCCTGGGCCGCGCCCAGGCGTCCCAAATGCGGGACGTAGAGGAAATAGACCAGCGCGAACACGAGGCCGGCGATGCCGATCGTGTTGAAGGCGTGGCGCCAGCCGAGCCAGAGGATCAGCGGCGCCATGATCAGCGGCGCGATCATGCTGCCCGCATAGTTCGACGACAGCAGCAGCGCCGACATTTTTGGCCGGCTGTCCTTCTTGAACAGTTCGGCGATGGCGCGGATGCTTGCCGGCGGAAAGCCGCCCTCGGCGATGCCGAAGATGAAGCGGATCGCGATCAGCGACGTCAGCGACCAGGCAAGGCTCGTGAAGGCGGTGAACAGCGACCACATCACGATCGTGACGATCACCACATATTTCGAGCCGAAGCGGTCGGAGAGCCATCCGCCCGGCACCTGCATGAGGGCATAGCCGAGAAAGAACGCGCTGATGACGATGCCGAGATCGGCCGCCTGGAGATTGAAATCCTTGCCGATCTGCGCCAGCGCCAGCGAGATCGCCGCGCGGTCGATGTAGGAGATGCAGTAGGCGATATAGAGCAGGACGAACGCGACGACCCCGGTTTTCCGCTGCGACAATTCCGTCATGCTCATCTCCGTTTCGCCGGCGATCCGGTGGCGCTGCTAACTCTGCTGTGGGGTCATTCCCAGGTGAGGAAGCCGGGCGCGGCCGAGAGCGGCGGCGCCGCGGCGAGCCGTGCCAGATCGGGGATCGGCCGGCAGAGCTGCGGGACGCTCGCAAACGCGGCCTCGATGCTCGCGGCGACCGAGAGCACGATGGCATCGCCGCCGCGTGGGCCCACGATCTGAAGGCCGAAGGGCAGGCCTGCTTCATCGACGCCAAGCGGCAGGCTGAGCGCGGGATGGCCTGGAAGCGTCACGGCATAGGCGAGCGCGAGCCAGTGGAAATAGGATTTGGTCGGCTCGCCGTCGATCTCTGCCGGATAGAGCTCCGACCAGGGCCGCGGGCTCAGCGTGATGGTCGGGCTGATCAGCACGTCGCAAGTTTCGAAGAAGCTCTGATAGGCGCGATAGATCCGCGTCTGCGTGGTCGCCGCGCGCGCGTAGTCTTCAAGCGTGTAGCTCAGGCCTTCCTGGACATTGGCGCGCACGTTCGGCCCGAGCATCTCGGGACGCTCCTTGTAGTTCTTGCCGTGCATCGCGAGGAAAAGGCCTGCGCGCAGCACGGCGAAGGCGTCGTCAGCGCCCGAGCAATCCGGCGTCGCCTCGCGGCAATCGGCGAACAGCGGCGCAAGCTTGCTTACCCGATGGCGGAACACGCGGCGGATCGCCTGCTCGGTCGGCGCGAAGCCAAAGTCTTCGGTGAAGGCGACGCGCAGCTTGCCGAGTTCGGCAGGGCGCGGGCCGGTCCAACGCTCGGCGCGTCCGCGCAAGGGTTCGCCGGGCAGGGTGTAGGCAAGCGGATCACGGGGGTCGTCGCTCGCCATCACCGACAGCATCAGAGCGGTGTCGGCGACGTTGCACGCCATCGGCCCGTCGGTCGGCAGGTTCGACCAGCCGAAGGCGCGCTTTTCGCTCGCCACGAGACCGTAGGAGGGACGCATGCCGACGATGCCGGCAAAGCCCGCCGGATTGCGCAAGGAGCCGCCGGTGTCGGAGCCCGAGGCGAGCGGGGCCATGCCGCAGGCGAGCGCCACCGCCGAGCCGCCGGAGGAGCCGGCTGCCGATCGCAGGGGATCGAAGGGATTGCCGGTCGCGCCGAACACGGGATTGCGGGTGTTGCCGCCCGCCGCCCATTCCGGCGTGTTGGTCTTGCCGAAGATGATCGCCCCGGCCGCGCGCAGCCGCGCAACGGAAGCCTGGTCTGCGGCTGGAACGTGATCGCGCAACAAAGGGCTGCCATAGGTCGTGCGTAGCCCGGCGGTGTCCTGGGTATCCTTGATGAGGACCGGCAGGCCGTGCAGGGCGCCACGATCCTCGCCGCGCAGGATGGCGGCCTCGGCTTCCTTGGCGGCGGCGCGTGCGCCGGGCTCATCCAGCGTCACGACGGCGTTCACGGCGGGATTGGTGGTGGTGATGCGCGTCAGGCAGGCGTCGAGCAGCTCGACGGGCGAGATCGCCCGTGCGGCCAGCAGGCGGTGCAGCTCGACGGCACTGGAATCGCAAAGTCCGGACAATGCCAATCCCTTTCAAATTGTGAAAACGATTTAGCATATCGGAAAGCGGAGCCGGCGCACCAATTTTCGCCAGAACCGGTCGTTTCGTGAGCAAATGCCGGCAAAGCTGCCCTTTGAGCGTCCAAATGGATCTCTTCGACGTAAACTGAGCCAAAAACTTTAGGCGGATCGGCCAACAATTTTTCTTCTGCCGTGCTAGGATTGCTGCATGAGCGAGATCACGACGCCCGACGGTGCCAATTCCCAGCTCGGCCAATGCCTCAAGGCCGCCCGCCAGGCGCGCGGCCTGACGCTCAAGCAGGTAGCGGAGCGGACCGGTATGGCGCTCTCGACCCTGTCCAAGGTCGAGAACGGCCTGATGTCGCTGACCTACGACAAGCTGGTGCAGCTCACCTCAGGCCTGAAGATGGAAATCGCCGAGCTGTTCAACCCGGCGTCCCCCGTGCGTCCCGGGCAGGACCGGCCGGTCACCGCCCGGCGCAGCCTCAGCAGGGCCGGGCAGGGGCAGGTGATCACGACGAAATTCTACACCTACACCTATCAATGCACCGACCTGATCGGCAAACGCATGGTGCCGATCCTGGCCGAGGTTCGCGCGCGCTCGCTGGAGGAGTTCGGACCGCTGCTGCGCCATGCCGGCGAGGAGTACTTTCTGGTGACAAGCGGCCGCGTGGCCGTCCACACCGAGTTCTATGCGCCGGAGATCTTGGGCGAGGGCGACGGTATTTATCTCGACAGCACGATGGGCCACGCCTACCTCAACGCCGGCGATGCACTGGCTGCCAAGGGCGTCTGTCTCTGCACCAGCGAAGCTCCTGACCTTTACGACCAGCTCCGCCAGATCGCATCCCGCGACGTGCAGTCGCTCGACGACGACGAGCTGCCGCCACTTTAACTTCTACTGGGTGATAAACACTCTCCCCTTATCCTGAGGAGCCTGCGAAGCAGGCGTCTCGAAGGATGGCCGCGGACGAGAGCCGGGCCTTCATGGTTCGAGACGCGCGAAGACGCGCTCCTCACCATGAGGGTCTGCGATGCCATCGTTTCAAACGAAAAACGCCCGGCCAAGCCGGGCGTTTTTGTTTGCCTAAGCGTTCGGCCTATTCGCCGCCGCCGAAGCGACGAGACCACCAGCCGGCGCGACGCGGCTGCGGCGCCGGTGTTTCGACTGCCACCTCTGGCGCAGGTTCGGCTGCTGGAGCGGGGGGCGTAACCTCGGCGGGCGCTTGCGCGAGCTCGGCTGCGGGCTCGGGCTGGCTGCTGAAGAAGCTCACCTTCTCACGCACGGTCGAACGACGCCGCGCGGCCTTGTCGCTGTCGGACGCAGTTTCATCCGCGGCCGCCGGCTCGACGGGAGCCTGCACCTCGGCGGGTTCCTCAGGCTGCGGTGGCGATGGTTGAACGGTTGCCTCAGTCTGCGTGATCGACGGCGGCGCGTCGGGCGTGAAACTGTCGAAATCGGCAACCGCCTCCGTCGCCTCAGGCGGCGGATTGGCACTCAGCTCGTCGCTGATAGACCCCGCGAGACCGTCCTCACCACCGCCACGCCGGCGGCGACCGCCGCGACGTCCACGCCGGCGACGTCGGTCGCTGCCACCCTGCTCACCGCGGGCCTGGTCGAGCTGCTCCTCGATCTCTTCGCCTTCCTGCTCGCCGTCGGCTTCCTCGTCGGCCTCACCTGCAGCCATGGCCGGTTCGGGAACGGTGGGCGCGGTGTCCTCGCGAAGCTCGCCCTCGCGCTGGCCGCCACGGCCGCGACGACGCCGACGGCGCCGACGGCGCTGGCCGTCCTGCTCGGGCGCCGCGTCGCCTGCGGCTTGTTCCTCAGTGAGACCCTCGGTCTCGTCGGTCTCGACCTCGGATTCTGTCTCGAGATCGAAACCGTCCTCGTCGTCGTAGACTTCCTCAACCGCTTGCGGCGGGCTTGCCGCGGCCTGTGCCGCGAGCAGCGCCTTGGCGGCTTCCAGCGTATGCACCTGCTCGCCGCGGTCGATGACATAGGCCTGCGGCCCGCTGACGGACGAGTCGGCGATGATCGACAGCGTGACCTTGAAGCTGTTCTCCAGGTCGCGCAGATGACCGCGCTTGTGGTTCAGCACATAGAGCGCCACGTCGGTACGGGTGCGGACCACCAGATTGTGGGTCGCGCCCTTCATCAAAATCTCTTCCAGCCCGCGCAGGAGCTGGAGCGCGACGGAGGAGACCGAGCGTACGTGACCGGTGCCGCCGCAATGCGGGCAGGGATCGGTCGAGCTCTCGAGCACGCTGGCGCGGATGCGCTGGCGCGACATCTCCAACAGGCCGAAATGCGAGATGCGGCCGACCTGGATGCGCGCGCGGTCCTGCCGGAGGCAATCGGACAGCTTGCGCTCGACCGCACGGTTGTTGCGCTTCTCGTCCATGTCGATGAAGTCGATGACGATCAGGCCGGCGAGGTCACGCAGGCGGAGCTGGCGCGCAACCTCTTCGGCCGCTTCCAGATTGGTCTTGAGCGCGGTGTCCTCGATGTGGTGTTCGCGCGTTGAGCGGCCCGAGTTGACGTCGATCGAAACCAGCGCCTCGGTCTGGTTGATCACGACATAACCGCCGGAGCGCAACTGCACGGTTGGCGAGAACATCGCGTCGAGCTGACTTTCGACACCCATGCGCGAGAACAGCGGCTGGCCGTCGCGATACTGCCTCACCGCGCTGACATTGGCCGGCATCAGCATCTTCATGAAGTCGCGCGCTTCGCGGTAGCCGCCTTCGCCTGCAACCTGGATCTCGTCGATCTCCTTGTTGTAGAGGTCGCGCAGCGAGCGTTTGATCAGCGAGCCTTCCTCGTAGACGAGGGTCGGCGCCTGCGACTTCAGCGTCAGGTCGCGCACCGTCTCCCACATCCGGATCAGGTATTCGAAGTCGCGCTTGATCTCCGGCTTGGTGCGGGAGGCGCCAGCCGTGCGCAGGATGATGCCCATGCCCTCGGGCACGTCGAGGTCCTGCACGACCTCCTTGAGACGAGAACGATCCTGCGCGCTCGTGATCTTGCGGCTGATGCCACCGCCACGCGCGGTGTTCGGCATCAACACGGCATAGCGGCCGGCGAGCGACAGATAGGTCGTGAGCGCGGCGCCCTTGTTGCCGCGCTCTTCCTTGACGACCTGCACCAGCATCACCTGGCGGCGCTTGATGACTTCCTGGATCTTGTACTGGCGGCGCGGGCGGAAGGTGCGCTCCGGCACTTCCTCCAGCACGTCGTCGCCGCCGACGGACTCGACGACTTCCTCTTCGGCCTCTTCACCGTCCTCGCCATCCTCGGCGTCGTCTTCGGTGGCAGCCCCGGAATGCGGCAGTTCTGCGCTTTCATCGGCGGCGTACACGGCGTCGACGGGTTCGATCGCGGCGGTGATGGCATCGGCCAGCGCCTCGGCATGGAGCTCGGGCGCCGGTGCTTCGGACGCGGCGGCCTCCTGCGGCTCGGCTACCTCGGGCGCGACAACGGGTTCGGCTCCGACTGCCGCAGCGGGCGCGGGCGCCTCGTCTTCGTGGTCGTGATGGTCGTGCCCATGATCGTGCTCGCCATCACCATGATGATGGTGATCATGTTCATGTTCATGTTCATGTTCATGTTCGTGATCCTCGTGCCCATGTTCATCATGATCGTGATCATGGTCATCGTGAGTTTCGAACGCGTCGTGATGCTCCGCTTCGGCTTGCAGATGCTCGCCCTCGTGCGCTGCGCCCTCGGCGTTCTCCGGCAGCACCTCGAGCGGCTGGGCGGCGGGATCAGCGCCGGCCTCGAGGCCCTCGACGATGTCGCTCTGGACGCGCTCGCCATGGCCGCGACGACGGGCATTGCGGTGGCGCGAGCGGCGGCGGTTGTGGGAACGGTTCTCGTTCTCCTCCTCGGCCTCGCGATGAGCCTGCTCCTCGGCCTCGATCAGCGCCTGCCGATCGGCAACCGGGATCTGGTAGTAGTCGGGATGGATTTCGCTGAAGGCAAGGAAGCCGTGGCGGTTGCCGCCATATTCGACGAAGGCGGCCTGGAGGGACGGTTCGACCCGTGTGACCTTGGCGAGATAGATATTGCCGCGCAGTTGCTTGCGTTGCGCGGTCTCGAAATCAAACTCTTCGACGCGATTGCCGCGGACCACGACGACCCGGGTCTCTTCCGGGTGGGTGGCATCGATCAACATCTTGTTGGGCATGTCTTAACTCTTGGCGGCGGCGGGCGCGATTCACCGTGGGCGCGATGAGCGCTGCCGGGTGATGCGACGGTCCACCTGATTCGGGGGTGAGGGGAAGGCCAAAACACCCGCGCTCGCGCCGCGTCGAACCGGAAGCCGAGAGGACAACACGGCGCGCGGAAGTTTCACTCCGCAATGTCGCGAATTGTCTCTCAGTTTTGGTCGGCACAGTCTGGCGCATCAAGCGTCGGCCCGTATGAAACATTGGACGGCGAGCGCGCCGCCCCTTAATCAGTTGCTGCTGGCCAGGGTGTGGCGCGAAAGCGCTCGCCCCCTTAGGAACACCGCCGGTCCTTGGGATTAAGGAGCCGGGTTACGGGCTACGCCGCCTGTCAAAGCCGTCCCTGGAAATGGTGGTAACCTGGGACCGGCGCCACCGGAGCCTTGACCCGTCCAACCTCGCTGCCGCGCGCCGCGCTGGCCGTGAAGGAGGGGGGAAAACGCTGGAATTCTCAAACCTTGAGAGTTCCGGCGCTGCACCGGGAGGCTGAGAGCGACGCAACCGGAAATATTGGCCGTCAGCAGTCCGTACATACGAGGAATGCGCCTTTGGTGCAAGGGAGCGTCAGGCGAGCGTCGCGCGTTGGTCACACCCGGCGAGATTTGGTCATTTCGTCATTAGAGATGGATTAACCCTGCGGTTCTATTGCGTTAGAAGAGCCGCTCGGAGGCACGGAATCGGTGGCGAGCCGCGCAAATCATCTGATTTTGCTGGGATGTGCGCTGTTGTGCGCTGCAGCATTGCCGTGCTCTGATTCCAGGCCCGTCGTGGCGGCGGAAAGCCAGCCGCAAGCTACCGTTTCGGCGTCGAATTTCCCGGTTGTCTCAGCGGCGCGTCTGGCCGGGGACACCAGGCAGACCCGCCTTGTTCTCGATCTCGACCAGGCCATCACGTTCCGGGCCTTCACCCTGGCGGATCCGTACCGGGTGGTGGTCGATGTTCCCCAGATCAATTTCCAGCTTCCTGCCGGCACCGGTGCGGCCGGGCGCGGGCTCGTCAAGGCGTTCCGTTATGGCCTCGTGATGCCGGGCGGCTCGCGAATCGTGCTCGACCTCGCAGGCCCTGCCAAGATCGCCAATTCCTACGTGCTCGAGGCCGCAAATGGCCAGCCGGCCCGACTGGTGCTGGAGCTGGAGGAGGTCGATCGCGCTGCTTTCGTGCAGTCGGTAGCGCCCGAAAGCCGGGCCGCTCTGCATCCGGCGACGTCTGATGCTCCCCCGGCGCCAGCGGCGATGGCGCCGCCAGAGCCGGCCCAACAAAAACCCGCGGCGCCGACGGATTCGCGTCCCGTGGTGGTGATCGATCCCGGGCATGGCGGCATCGACAACGGCACCCAGTCGAGCGGCGAAGCCGAGAAGAACCTGGTGCTGGCCTTTGGGCTCGCACTGCGCGACCGACTGGAGAAGAGCGGCAAGTACCGGGTGGTCATGACCCGGGATGACGACACCTTCATCCCGCTCAACGACCGCGTCAAAGTCGCCCGCTCCATCAATGCTGCGCTGTTCGTCTCGATCCACGCCGACGCACTGCCGCGTGCGGAAGGCGACGCCCAGGGCGCCACCATCTACACGCTGTCGGACAAGGCCTCCGACGCCCAGGCCGAGCGGCTGGCGGAAGCCGAAAACAAGGCCGACGCCATCGGTGGCGTCAACCTGTCCGACGAGCCCGCTGAGGTCGCGGACATCCTGATCGACCTTGCCCAGCGGGAAACCCGCACCTTTTCAAACCGCTTCGCCCGCCTCTTGATGGGCGAGATGAAGACGACGGTGCGGATGCACAAGCATCCCCTGAAATCGGCTGGCTTCCGGGTGCTGAAGGCGCCCGACGTGCCCTCGGTGCTGGTCGAACTTGGCTACGTCTCGAATAAAGGGGACCTCGAGCATCTGGTCTCGGAGAGCTGGCGCTCCCGGACTGTGACCTCGATGGCCCAGGCGATAGATGCCTTTTTGGCCAAGCGGCTCGCGACCGCCGGGCCCGCCAATTGATATAAAGGGAGTTTTGGCTGACCCGCAAAGCCCTAGTTTGGCCACAGCGGGCGCTTTATAAAATCTGCGGATGGGGGGCAGGAATCGACAACCCCCTCGGCAAGCGTGATAGGGCTACAGGCCCAGCGAAGTCTCTTAAGTGGTGTAATCTGGTACGCCGGTGAATTCGCAGCTTAAGGAAGGCGCCCTTTGCCGGCGCCGTTGGTTGTTCAAGGTTTGAACGGATAAACAGATAATGCGCTTGCTGATACGGTTCATGGGCTTCCTGTTCGCCGCGGGAACCGTGGTCTTCCTGGTGGGCGTCGGGGCCATGGCAGGCCTGATCTGGCATTTCTCCAAGGATTTGCCGGACTACTCTCAGCTTCAGGATTATGAGCCGCCGGTAATGACCCGCGTGCACGCGGTCGACGGTTCGCTGCTCGGCGAATACGCCAAGGAGCGCCGGCTGTATTTGCCGATCCAGGCGGTGCCGAAACTCGTGATCAACGCGTTCCTCGCCGCCGAGGACAAGAATTTCTACGAGCATGGCGGCATCGACTACACGGGCATGGCACGCGCCGGATTGCTCTACTTGCAGAACTACGGCTCCAACCGTCGTCCGCAAGGCGCCTCCACGATCACCCAGCAGGTCGCCAAGAACTTCCTCCTGACCAATGAGGTGTCCTTCGCCCGCAAGATCAAGGAAGCCTTGCTGGCGATGCGGATCGAGAAGACCTACTCCAAGGACAAGATCCTGGAGCTCTATCTGAACGAAATCTATCTCGGCCTCGGTGCGTACGGCATTGCCGCGGCCTCGCTCGTCTATTTCGACAAGTCGGTGAACGAGCTGACAATCTCTGAAGCGGCTTATCTCGCGGCGTTGCCGAAGATGCCGGCGACGCTGCATCCGGTGCGCAACCGCGACCGCGCGATCGAACGCCGCAACTACGTGATCGACCGCCTCCAGGAGAACGGCTGGATCAAGCAGGCTGACGCCGAGAAGGCGCGCAAGGAGCCGCTGGTCGTCACCAACCGCTCCAACGGCGCCCACACCTTCGCCGGCGAATATTTCGCTGAGGAGGTTCGCCGCGACATCTTCGAGCGCTATGGCGAGAAGAAGCTCTACGAGGGCGGCCTCTCGGTGCGCACGACGCTCGATCCGAA
>NZ_JBANBK010000077.1:0-42674 GCF_053572325.1 Bradyrhizobium sp. UFLA05-112
GCTCGGCTATCGGAGCCGCTTGTTCGGCGTTGGTCGCGGACAAGGGTTTCGTGCCGTTGGAGTGGTCGGTCTATGGTGGCCCGGCCCTCGCAGCTGGTGATGGATCAGCAGAATGGGAAGCCGCGCCCTGCAGCATAAGTGAGCTTGCCGCTCTCCTTGCAAGTAATAAACCCGTAGTGTTCCTTGCTGGTCGCGCCGAACTCGGGCCGCGTGCCTTGGGTGGCAGAAGCATTCTTGCCGCCGCAACATCGCCCGGAATGAAGGACTATCTCAACGACATTAAATTTCGCGAACACTTCCGTCCGGTTGCGCCGATATGTTTGGAGGACCGAGCGGCGGATATTTTCGATCCTGGGTCGCCGGACCCTTACATGCTCTTCGATCATCAGACACGGCCAGAGTGGCGAGAGAGAATCCCAGCCGTTGTGCATCTTGACGGATCTGCACGATTGCAGACCATTGGTAGAACATCCCAGCATAAGGTTGCTGAACTTCTCATTGAATATGAGAAGCTCACTGGCCTACCGTTGCTCTGCAATACTAGCGCCAACCACCATGGACGAGGCTTCTTCCCCGACGTCACAGCTGCCTGCGAATGGGGCCGCATCGAACACATCTGGTGCGACGGTTTGCTCTGGACCAAAACGCTCGAAGCCAAGGTGCCGTCGCCCGAACTGCTTTTGACAAGCTGAGATGAACGCATGTCGAGCGTAGCGATCGACCTTGCCGCTGTAAGCAAATCATATCGTGGCAAACCCGTTGTCAACGGGCTGTCGTTTACTGTGGCGGCGGGAGAGTGCTTCGGACTACTTGGACCGAATGGCGCGGGCAAAAGCACCATCGTGCGCATGATACTTGGCATGGCGCCTCCGGACTCTGGCCAGATTAGGGTGCTCGGCAAGCAGGTGCCGACACACGCGCGTTTGGCACGCGCGGGCGTAGGCGTGGTCCCGCAGTTCGACAACCTTGAGAACGAGTTCACGGTACGCGAGAACTTGCTGGTTTTCGGGCGCTATTTCGGCATGAGCGCACGTGAAATAGAGGCGGTCATCCCGTCACTGCTCGAATTTGCGCGCCTCGAAAGCAAGGCGGATGCGCGGGTTGCTGAGCTATCCGGCGGCATGAAGCGCCGGCTGGTTCTGGCACGAGCTCTGATCAACGACCCGCATCTGCTCATTATGGACGAACCAACGACCGGTCTTGATCCACACGCGCGCCATCTGATCTGGGAACGGCTGCGTGCGCTACTTTCGCGCGGCAAGACGATCCTGCTGACGACCCATTTTATGGAAGAGGCCGAGCGGCTGTGCGACAGGCTCTGCGTGCTTGAGGAAGGACGCAAGATCGCCGAAGGCGAGCCGCAGTCGCTGATCATCGAGCAGATTGGCTGCAATGTCATGGAGATCTATGGCGGTAATCCGCACGAAACGATTGAGCTGATCAGGCCTTACGCACAGCGTATTGAACTAAGCGGCGAGACCATCTTTTGCTATGCACCGGATCTGGAGAAAGTGCGGAAGCAGTTACGGGGAGCTGCGGGTTTACGCCTTTTGGAGCGTCCGCCAAATCTCGAAGATGTGTTCTTGCGGCTGACCGGACGCGAGATAGAGATATGATGAGAATGACTTATGGCGCGGCCATGCCCTCCAACGCATTTAATTGGGTCGCGGTATGGCGTCGCAACTATTTGGCCTGGAGGAAGGTTGCGCTTGCCTCGCTACTCGGCAATCTCGCCGATCCGTTGACGAACCTACTTGGTCTTGGCTTTGGTCTCGGGCTAATCGTCGGTCGCGTCAACGGGACGTCCTATATCGACTTTCTGGTGGGGGGCATGGTTGCGACCAGCGCGATGACGTCCGCAAGCTTCGAAACGATTTACGCAACGTTCGCCCGTATGCACACTCAACGGACCTGGGAGGCAATGCTGTGCACACAGCTTACACTTGGCGATATTCTGCTCGGTGAAGTGGCATGGGCGGCCAGCAAAGCCGTGCTGGCGGGTACAGGAATTACGATCGTTGCTGCTGGCCTTGGTTATGCGGCATGGCCATCCATGCTTTATGCGCTGCCGGCAATTGCTCTTACTGGTTTCGTCTTCGCGAGCTTGGCGATGGTCGTCGTATCACTAGCGCCAAGTTACGACTATTTCGTATTTTACCAGACGCTCATCCTTACACCGATGGTGTTTCTCTGCGGGGCAGTGTTTCCGATCGACCAGTTGCCAGCCGCCTTCCAGTTCGCAGCCAGCCTGCTGCCCCTGAAGCATTCGATTGAGCTCATTCGCCCGGCGATGCTTGGGCGGCCAGTCGGCGGCGTCGGGGTTCATATTGGCGCACTCTGCATCTATGCGGTTGTGCCGTTCTTGTTGTCGGTTGCACTGCTTCTGAGGCGCCTCATGCGCTGAGAGGCCGCAGTGGTAAAGTTGACGAACGCGCGCGCCATGGTGTGGAGCACGTGAAAATCGCAAAGGTCACTCGGGCTGATGACGTCGTGCTTCTGCATACAGCGACGAACGATCGTGAGGCGGGTAATCCAAATCGAGTATTCTCACAATAAATGGAGAGTAAGATGCTGTGTCTCGGAGTGAGCGGCGGACTAGACAAGGTGTTTGAATGCCGACCCGAGCTTCCAAGCACATTTCTTCACGATGGCGCTGCCGTTCTCGTGCGCGACGGTCGTGTGATAGCGGCCGTCGAAGAGGAGCGTCTCAATCGGGTCAAGCACTCTAACAAGTTTCCAAGCCAATCGATCCAGTACTGTCTCGACGTTGCCGGTATTCAACTGAGCGATGTCGATCGCATTGCGTTCTATGCGACCGAAGATTACTGCAACGCCATGCTCGAGCGCCTGTTTATTTCGCAGCCGTCCAACGCTATTCCGATGGATGCCAGGCTCTTGCTCCGGACGATGCTGGCGCAGGAGTTCGGCACGGACATTGATCCGTCGCGCGTCTCTTTCGTCAGTCACCACCGGGCGCATGCAGTCAGTGCGTTTGCAATGTCCGGATTTGAGCAAAGTCTGGTCCTTGCGATCGATGGCGGCGGTGAGTTTCTCTCCGGTCTCGTGGCCATCGGGTCTGGAACCGAAGTTAGGCAACTCGAGAGCTTCCCGGAGAGCAACTCCTTGGGATTGTTTTATCTCGAGACGATCCGGTATCTCGGATATGGCCTGTTCGACGAATACAAGGTCATGGGTCTTGCTCCCTACGGAGATCCTGCTCCATATCGCAAGCTCTTCGAGCAGTTCTATGAACTCACCGACAACGGCGGCTACCGTGTCCACCTGGATCGCATAGGACCGACGTTGCTCCGCAATATCCAAGTGCGTCGAAAGGGAATGCCATTCACGCAGCAGCATCGAGATGTGAGTGCTTCCTTGCAGGAAGCGCTGGAGCGAATAGTGTTTCACATGCTTCGGCATTATCGAGAAGCGACCGGCATGAAGCGCCTGTGCTTGGCCGGAGGGGTGGCCCACAACTGCACCATGAACGGTAAGTTGCTGTATTCAGAGCTGTTCGAAGACATATTTGTGCAACCCGCGGCACACGACGCCGGTTGCGCATTAGGTGCTGCACTCATGATGTCTTGCGAGGTAGGCCAGCCCGCGCCGCGAGAGCGGCTCCAGGAGGTCTATTGGGGACCCGATCTCGGAGCGGACCGCGCCATGGAGCAGGAGCTGAATGCATGGGCCGGACATCTCGAGATTGAACATAGCAATGATGTTGCGGGCAGGGCCGCCGACTGGATGGCAAACGGCGCAGTTATTGGCTGGGTGCAGGGGCGGTCGGAATTCGGGCCGCGTGCCCTCGGTAACCGAAGCATTCTTGCCGACCCTCGACCTGCAACGAATAAGGATCGCATAAACGCGATGGTCAAGAAGCGCGAAGGCTATCGACCGTTCGCGCCCTCTGTGTTGGAGGAAGATGCACACGAATATTTCGACCTCCCGGCCGGGAAGCGCGAGTTTCCCTTCATGAATTTCGTGGTTGGCGTGCAGGAGTCCAAGCGAGGTTTGCTCGGCGCTATTACGCATGTTGATGGTACGGCGCGGTTGCAAACAGTGTCGCGCAAGTCGAATCCAGCCTACTGGGACCTTATCGACGAGTTCAAAAGGCGAACGGGTATCCCAGTTCTGCTCAATACGTCGTTTAACAACAATGCCGAGCCGATTGTGGAGTCGGTTGCAGACGCCGTCACAACATTCCTGACGACCGAGCTCGATGCTCTTGTCATTGGCCCGTTCCTTGTCAAAAAGCGCTCCGTTACCCTGGACGATTGGACTTCACTCGCTGTCTCATTGCCGCCTTATGCGTCCCTCCATCGGGTCCGGGCACACACAGCACGAGATCGGCAGGAGACGGTATGCGAGATCCGCGCGGCGTTTTCGGGCGATGATGGTGTCCGGATTTCAGATAATGTGTACAATCTGCTGATGCGGGTCAAAGGCGAAGCCGTCCTCCTCGACGTCTTCAACGCGATGGCATTGGATCAAGCCGGGCGCGAAGCTCTCGTCAAGGAACTGCGGAGCCTGTGGGAGCAGCGCCGTGTTCGCCTGCATCCTCCCTTACGCGCTACTCGTGTAGAGGGTGACTGCGATCAGATGGCGGAGCCAGCATAAAGGCCCGATCGATGATTATGGCTATTCAGATCTCTCGCAATATGAGTTCGAGTGGATCCAGAAGGAGGGTGTTCACCGAAGAACGAGCGCCCTGCATCGCATGGCCAGCTCGCCGAGAAGGTTCTACGAGGCGATTTGTCGGCGCCATTTACCGGATGACAGCCTCAGGCGAGACATCTCGTACAGTTGTGCTTCTCCCTGAGCCTTCAGGTATGTCGTGGCAAGGAAAATAAAATGCCGGTTCACGGGTCTAAGAAGGAAAGGTTCGTTGTTTCTCGGCGACGTACCGGTTTTGGGGATTGCCTCTGGTCGTTGGCGGCCGCCTGGCAGTACGCGAAGCGGACAGGGCGTACACTGGTCATCGATTGGCGCGGCTCGTGTTATCTCGATGAACCCTTCACCAACGCCTTTGGGGTGTTCTTCCAACCGATTCAAGACATCGCCGGCGTGCGCGTGATTTGCGATGACCAAGTCAATCAACTCTCACTCCCGGGGCCGTTTTTTCCGACTTGGTGGAATCGGCCGTCCATCGATTGCATTTACCGGCCTGATGAACAAATTTTTCGAGAGCGGGATGAGCTGAGGCAGCTCTTCGACGCCCAAGATGATACTCAGGCGAATACTGTGGTGTGTGATGCCTGTTTGATGTGGGGGTGTGATCAAGACGCAGAGCGAGAAATATTTCGGGCCATCAAACTGCGGCCTGAAATTCAAGCACGGATTGACGCGACCCATCAGGAGCACTTTGAAGGTCAAAGCGTAGTAGGTGTCCATGTTCGACACGGCAATGGCGAAAATATCATGGGGCATACGCCGTACTGGGCCGATCCGGAGCTTGCCTTGCGGCAGGTATGCGCTGCCATTCAAAGAGCGAAGGCGTTTCTCCACACAAATCCAGTCAAGGTGTTTTTATGTACGGATAGCCCGAAGGTGCTGGAGAAGGTGTCGGCCGCGTTTCCAGACCTCTTTACCATTTCAAAGCGCTTCCAGGCGGATCAAGCAGGACCATTACACAGTGCAGAACTGGGAGCGGAGGGCGGGTTTTCTGCTCTCACGGAGATGTACCTCCTCGCTCGATGCGATACCGTAATTCGCTTTCCGCCGACCAGTGCCTTTACGCGCTATGCGCGCCTTGTGGTGCCACGCATCATTGAGTTCGAGTTGAATGATCCCGGTCGCTTGATCATAACCGATGAGTCGCGCGAACATCAGGTCGTCGCGTAACCTGCATAATCCGCACTCGCGGATCATAAAGCCGGTTTGCATGTACCGTGTTGTTTCGTCGCTAAATGTATTGGCAGAGCTCTTTCAAAATGCACCTCGCCTAGTGATGCCGACAATCTTCCGGGTAAGATGAGCCTTAACCGATTGAGGCCGCTGGCGGGCTCGTCCGGGCCTGCCGAGGCCCGTGCTGACAAAGCGATTCCCGCAGAGCATGAGCTAGACCAAGCGTCCTTTAAGCATGGGACAACATCGTATTCGGGTCGACTAACAGGCGTGTCGGTGATTGGGCAGGGTCTTGGAAGTTGATAGGTTTACTCGAGACCACAGCATTGCGCCGAAACAAACGCCACCGTCGGACCAAACCTGTCAAGTAGGACCACTGAGCCGATGAACCTGACATGTGAGGCTCACGACGTCCGATTGGCTGCCGTGGTGAGGATCGCGCCGCCGCAGTAGCCAAAAGCCTACCCGAGAGGGATGGTCGATGGGAGGGCCGGCAGTCGCAGCCCGGAGCTCTCACGACGCGACGACGAGACCGGACGGTTTGTCTCCTACGCATCGAAGGCCATCGAGCCAAAATAGGCGCGCCAGCGGCTGTCGTCTTTGTCGGTTCGGCGGGCAAATGAGAAACTCCCGGCGTTGAAGCGTTTCCGACAAAGAGGACACTATTGTCCTGGTTGAACTTGAGGGAAAACAAGGTCAGTCGAGCGCGTGTCCATCAGGATGGCTACTGGAGATCAATAAGTGACAAAGCGACGTCGCGCGCAGCTGTCAGAAGCGAACGCGCTATTGCTTTAACCCACTAAGTTAAGCGCGACACTGCGTCGCAATCGTGTCGCCCCCCTTCGCGTTGCGCTGGCCCAAATCCTGCACCGACGTGCGCGTGAGTGACCGCGGCAAGGACAACGGAATGAGCGGCGGGTTTAGTTCTCGACACGGCAGTCGACGATGCGATCCGGTGTTGCATATCGTAAATGGACGTCGAGGTCCGTTTTACGCCGCAGTAACCTACTGCAGGAGGGAAGATGGAACATGGTGGTGCTGACGGGGAGCCGCGGCATCGGCCACAGGGCTAGAAGGCGCTTTTCGGGGTGGCACACCACCTTGCGCATGGCAAGCCGTCGATGGCGATCTATATCCGTAGGAAGCGGCGCCGGACAATGATGGCGAGTCGAGTTGGCTGTCGCAGACGGCCACCGCGCCGCATGACCGAACTTGATGAGTGTTGCCACATGCGCTTGCTGCATTGCCCAAAGGTATGACCGTCTCGCCCAAGGCGCCGGATGGCACGCTGCTGCATCATCGACAACGTCAGTCGGAGAAGGCCCGATTAATGTTTGTCAGCGGCGGTGCCTGTTGGCCTGGTGGCCGTTCAATCCTCTGACTCACAAATGTCGCTTCTAAGCAGTGCGGTGTATCTGCCAGCACGCGATTGCCCGCAGGCGGCACTGTGGCTCGCTTGATCGCAATGGGTGGAGACACCTACTGCCAATAGCCGAAACGCAATGGGAGAACGAAAAGCGCATTTTGGGCTCGAATGTCACGCTCGACCTCGTGCGATTACGTAGAACATATGTGACGGAATCTGCACACATACGAAAGATCGCTGCTGATTGTCGGTAGATCTACGCCGGTCTTTTTCCAATGGAGTTCTTGCGCGATTTTGTGAAGGAGTGTGAATCAATGAAGGTGTATCATTTATACTCGTGCCATGAAAAAGTGTTATCTCCTGGCGCAATCAGAGTGCGCGCGAGATCGAGAGTGAGATGCAAGACAATGCTTCGAAGTGCGAACTAAGTGAAAACACGGCGCGGAAGGGCGACGTCGGTGTTGTCGCGGTTCATATTGCTAGCGAATCCGAATGGCATGACCCCGGCGACGGTGCGAACCATTCGGTGGTCCTGCCATTGAACGAAATCGCGCTCAGAGGACTGTTCGAAATATCGAACATGCTCGCCAGTCCTTCGCGGCTCGAAGTCGCGCTGGCAAGTGTGATCGATTTGCTACAATCATCTCTGCAGATGCGGCATGGCGTCGTCTCTCTCCTGGCAGACGATGACGTGCCGGAGATTGCGGTCGGCGCTGGCTGGAGCGAAGGAAGCGATGAGCGCTACCGGATGCGCCTGCCGCAAAAGGCGATCGAGGAGATTGTGGCAACGGGTATCCCGTTTGTCGCTGACGACGTTGCCACGCATCCAGCGTTCAGCGTAGCTGATATGGACGTGCTCGGCGCGTCCGACCACGTACGGTTATCGTTCATCGGAGTTCCCATCAGCGTCGACGGAAAAGTAGTCGGGACCCTATCCATCGAGCGTGTGCCGGACATCGATTCGATGTTCCCGCCGGATTGCGATGTCCGGTTACTCACCATGATCGCCAACCTCATTGGACAGGCGGTGAAGCTCCATCGTTTGGTGGCGCGCGACCGCAAGCGCCTCATGGCGGAGAGCTCTCGCTGGCAGAAAGAGCTCCTCGAATTTAAGCAGCCGGCGCGAGAGCGTAAGAGAGTTCACATCGATGGTATTATAGGTACCAGTCCGGCGCTGCGCGGGCTACTTGACAAGATCGCGGTGGTAGCCAAATCGAATGCCACGGTTCTGTTGCGAGGTGAATCGGGCACTGGCAAGGAGCTAGTGGCCAAAGCTATTCACGAGCTATCCCCGCGTGCCAAGCGGCCGTTCATCAAGATGAACTGCGCAGCGCTGCCGGAGACAGTGCTGGAATCCGAATTGTTCGGTCATGAGAAGGGAGCCTTCACCGGCGCTCTTAATTCACGCAAAGGGCGCTTTGAGCTCGCCGACAAGGGCACACTGTTTCTGGACGAGATTGGCGAAATCTCAGGCTCCTTCCAGGCAAAGCTGTTGCGGGTTCTTCAGGAGCAAGAGTTCGAGCGGGTCGGCAGCGGCCACACCATGAAAGTTGATGTTCGCGTGATTGCCGCAACCAACAAGGACCTGGAAGGGGCGGTGGCAAAAAACGAGTTTCGGGCCGATCTTTATTATCGCATTAGCGTGGTTCCATTGCTGCTGCCGGCGTTGCGCGAAAGGCGCAGCGACATTCCGTTGCTTGCCACTGAGTTTCTCAAAAGCTTTAACAGCGAGAACAGTCGAACGTTAACTTTCGATCCGAGTGCCATGGACGTGCTGATGAATTGCGGGTTTCCGGGCAATGTGCGTGAACTCGAAAACTGCGTGCAGCGGACTGCAACTCTGGCACCAGGGCCGTTCATTGTCAGGAGCGATTTTGCTTGCTGTCACGGTCAGTGCCTTTCCGCGCTGCTGTGGAAGAGCGGATTGGATGAAACGAAGCGGCGGGCCGCAGCGACCGGCGAGCTATCGGCGAGACCAGCTATGCCAACCCCTGACATAACTGCGTCGGCTGCGGTCCTCACTCCACCTGTTGAGATGGCGCCGGCCGACGGGGCGCTCGTGGGTGGTGCGAAGCTGACGGATCGCGAGCGCCTCATTGCTGCAATGGAAAAATCCGGTTGGGTGCAGGCAAAGGCGGCACGCCTCCTCGGACTAACGCCGCGCCAAATCGGCTATGCGCTGAGAAAATATTGCATCGAAATTAAGCGCCTGTGAGCGGTTCGGACTTGGCCTATGCTGTCAGACCGCGAGCTTGCGGCCAATCGATGGAGGTGTGCGCGTCCAATAAGCAGTCAATGAGAATCGATGACATGATCAGGCGTCCATCATCGCTTCGCTATTGATCCGAGGGCACCGGGCGCACTGAGCATAATCGTTTTGGGAGCACGAAGGACGGGTTTCCTCCAGCTTGAAACGGATCGAATCCGGGCGCGCCGTTTGTCAGGCGAGATCCCGTTGTGAGAGTTTATCGACCTCTGCCATCAAGCGTCCTCGCCATGCCCGGAGCTCGGAGACCAGTTCTTCGAAATCTCTAGGAGGAAGGCCTGCGAGGGATCGGCAGATATCACCGTCTCGCGAGGCATCCAGTTCGCGTCGTGTCGATCCATGTCCGCGTCCATCCCGATATGACATGCGAATGGACTGTTGAAGTACCAGAACCAGTTCGACCCCAGGATGGGGCGGCCGGGACCCCAGAAAGCCTGGTATCCCTTCTCCGCAAAACGATAACCATTGGTGGTCACCTCGGTTGGGCCGCCGAAGTGGAAAGCGAAGTGTTTCAGCCCCTGCATGTGCGGGGCGCTGCGAGGAGGAAATGCGTGTGATGGTCGAGGCTGCCACCCGGCTGCAGAAACGGGCCGGTGCCGGTAAAGCGGTCGGTGCAGCGGAAAGCAAGCCGATTTTCATAAAATGCTTCCGCTTTCAGGACGTCGGGTACGAAGTATGCGACGTGGGACAGCGTTCGCGGGCGGATAACAGAGGCTGGTGGCAAAACGCCAAGGCTATTGATCGGCCGGAATATGTACGTCCCCGAAGCGTTCGAGAATTCGCCCTGAAGTACGAATTCCCGTCTGACCGAAACCTGAAAGCCGATCGCAAAATCTGCGTCGTCGATCGATTCGATGGATCCGTCATCGAGATAGTGAACATCGCGGTCGCGGCGCAATTCTGTGGCAATTGCGTCTAGCGTTGCCATATTGGCCACGCCCATACCGTCTTTCGCAGTCGGCAACCGATGCTCGGCGGCGAGGACAACCGCGAATCGCTCTCGTAGCAATCACCACGGACGTGCCGTCAATGGGCCACAAAGCGACCACCGCGTTCTGAGCCTTGCATCGGCGTCAGTCCGTAGTCTGTGAGAAACCGGGCAGCGCCTGCTACGTCGTCGACGCCGAAGATGAGACTGTCCAATCCGACGATTTTCATTGATCGTGTCTCCAGGCCGTGTCTGTTTCACGCAATGAGACTGCCAACGGTCTCGGCGACTCACTTTGCGATGCAATGCGTTGGTGCCGTCATCGTGGCTCGAGCGCCACTCTCGCGCCCGTTAAGATTTTTAGCACGCGTTTCCGGCCGCTGTGCGGGAATTGTTTGACCATTTGGAAGTCAACGCATTGTCCTCGACCACCGCCAAGCGTCTTGTCCACAATTTTAGAAATCCATTGTGGAAATTTCTTACGTTGATAGAGCTAACTGGCTGTGCAGGAAGGAATGGATGCGTTTCAACAACAAGCTTGACCTTAATCTTCTCGTCGCGCTCGATCACCTGCTTCACTTACGCAATGTGAGCGCGGCCGCGGCACGAATGAACATGACTCAATCCGCCATGAGCAGCGCGCTCCAGCGTCTGCGTGATTACTTTGAGGACGAACTTCTAGCCAAAGTTGGCCGCAAGATGGAGCTCACACCACGAGCCGAATCGCTCAAGGAATCAGTGAGAGATCTGCTTGTTCGGATCGAAGGAACGGTCGCGACAAGCTCGCGTTTTAACCCTTCGCAGTCGGAACGCTGCTTCACCATCCTGGCTTCCGAGTATACTCTCGCGACGATCGCACCAGCCTTACTTCGACGTTGCGAACGAATCGCACCAGACGTGAAGTTCAACCTTGTGAGCGAGGTCGCCGCGCCGGAGCCGCTGCTCGAACAGGGAGCGGTCGATCTACTCATCATTCCGAACGAGTTTTGCTCGAAGCGTCACCCGTCGGAAATAGTCCTGCAAGACGAGTTCTGCGCCGTCGCGTGGAACAAGGGACGCTACGCGATCGGCAAACTTTCCAGGAAAGAATTCTTCGCGGCGGCCCATGTTGTGATTCGAGGCGCCGAAGACGATCGGTCATTCGAAACGTCTCTTGGGACGGGGCGCGGCGTACAACGCCGGATAGACGTGACCACCTATAGCTTCAGTGCGATGCCCGGGCTGGTCGCTGGTACCAATCGCATTGCGACGACGCACCGGCGCCTCGCAAAAGAGGTAGTTGGCCGGCTACCGATCAGGATCGTCGAGCTTCCGTTCCAGCTTCCGCCCATGCAGCTATCCGTGCAGTGGCACAGGTACAGATCGAACGACACGGGCTTGATCTGGCTTCTTGAGATGATTAGGGCAACGGCAAAGGAGTTAGATTAGGCTGAGCCCCACATGTGAGTGCGCGACACGTGCAGAACGGCCACACAGGGTTTTGCTCGGGACGGGGGAATGTTTTGCTATTTGCTCAGCCGAGCGCGACATAAAGCTTCCGTGCCGTCATGGCCGGGGCTTGATGAAGAGCCTCCTCTCAGAGGACTAAATCGGCCAGCTGAAACCGTTGAAGTGTTATACCGGAAAGTTGCGCGTCGTTGATCGGGATGAGACAGTCCGAAGTGTAGGGATCGGTCGCTCATGGAACCGCGCGGGGGCCCTCCCTTGAAGGCGAGACTATAATCCCGGCCGCCGTCCCAGTTCGGTACGTAGATTCCCAATAGCGTTGTTGGCCAGATGAAGTACGTTCTTCTCACCTGTTCTCAATGAGCGTTCCAGGTGGACTCGCAGCCGAGCGCGCAGCAGCGCCTCCGCATTATGGGTCAGGAATGGATCTTTCTCTACGAAACGCCATGACTTCTCAAAGGCCACGCGTACCAGAGTTTCAAACGTTTGCTCCTGCTTAGGGGAAGCATGATCCATGGATAGAGACTCCAACAAAAATATCCTTTTCAGCAACGACTCGCCGCTGGTCAGAAATGGTAGGTCGAAAAGCTGGCGCTTAAGCGGGGCGGAGCCTGCCCAGTCGTCATTCAGCTTGTAGAACGCGTGTCGATTGCTGTCGGGTCTATACAGGCGTTTGTTGAAGCGATGATGACCGCCGCTGTGCAAAACTCCTTCAGACTTCCCTGGTTCGGTATCCTAGTAGATTTGAGGACAATTGTTGGTTCGATTATCCCGACGCGGACGGCCGATAGCATCGCCCATCGATAGGCGAATACGTTAGACCTGTGCATCTAGGAGGTCCACGAGCCAAGCAAAGGATGAAGCAGGTTTGATATGCGCCCTAAGGCAACCAAGCTCGACGTTCAGGACTACCGGCGGATCAGCAGGCCGCCTATCTGGAAGCAGCGCTTGAGAACGAAGAGCCTTCGTTCATTGCTGCAGCTATCTGAGATTAGCCAAGGCTCGGGGAGTTTCGAATTCGCCCGCAAGACAGACTAAGCCGCGAAGCGATCTACGAAACGTTTCGCGTGGCCCGCAATCCAACACTCGATGAACTGAGCAAGTCGACGGACGTTCTAAGCTACAAGCAAACTCTTGTGCCGAGAGAGCGGATCGCTGGCTCAGCTGGTCACCCGAGCGGCCAGCGCGCGCTAGCATAGGTGGATCGCCGATAAGCGAACGCCATCGGTTCACGGGGAGCTGGCCGGCGACGATAGCGGAGCCGCGCCCAGCGCAAGCCCCCGAGCTGCGACTTTGTTCGACCACTTCGAGATCTCGCTCACGATTGGCGCGCTCAGGCTGCGACAGCTTTGCCACTCTCGACGGCTTGAGGGGTGCCTGGGTAGGCGGTGAGTGTTGCGATGATGCCGAGCACGGCTGCTAACATTAGCCAGAAGCCGGGCGAAGCTCGATCACTTGTCTGGTCTATCAGCCAAGTCGAGGCGAACGGCGTAAAGGTACCAAACAGCGCGGCCGCCAGTGAAAAGGCCAACGAGAAACATGTGGTGCGCACGTGCGCCGGCACGATCTCCACTAAGCACCCGAGCATGGCGCCGCTATAGATGCCGAAGTAGAATGAGAACATCATTTCCACCGCAAGCATCTTGCCGAAGTTCGGCTCGTTCACCAGCCAATGTAGGGCTGGATAGGTGGTTAGTAATGCCAGGATGGCTATGGTCAGGAGAACAGGTTTGCGGCCGATCCGGTCGGATACAGCGCCGCCAACCGGATTCCAAATGAAGTTGGTCACAGCGACGAGGGTGGTAACCAACAGCACTTCCTGTGAAGAGAGTTTTAGCACGTTCTTGCCGAATGTTGGTGTGTAAACGGTAACGAAGTAAAACGTTGTGGTCGTGAGGATCGCAATCATCATGCCAAGGACGACGATACGCGCGTTTGCGACGGCCGAGGCAAAGACCTCGCGAGCAGTGGGGTGTCTCTTCATGGCCAAAAAGTCCGGCGTTTCTTCGAGCGTTCGGCGCAGGAAGAAGATCAGCGGAATGATGAAGCAGCCGACAAAGAAGGGAATGCGCCAACCCCAGACAAGAACGGTATCAGGTGGCATCATCTCGCTAAGGATGTAGCCGAGGATCGCTGCGACGAAAATCGCGACCTGCTGGCTTGAGGACTGGAGTGAGGTGTAAAAGCCGCGATTATTCGGAGTCGATATTTCCGATAGGTAGACCGAAACGCCACCGACTTCTACGCCAGCGGAAAAACCCTGTAGGAGGCGTCCAAGCAGCACGATTACGGGAGCGGCAATACCGATGGTCGCATAGGTCGGACAGAATGCGATGACCACCGTGCCGATCGCCATGATGGAGAGCGTGACGATGAGACCCTGGCGACGGCCGATCCGATCAATATAAGCGCCCAGCACGATAGCGCCGATCGGGCGCATTAAAGCGCCCAGCCAGAACACACCAAAGGTGTTAAGCAGCGAAGCGGTTTCATCATCCGATGGGAAGAATGCCTTCGCAATGGCGCTGGCATAGAAACCGAACAGGAAGAAGTCGAACTGCTCGAGAAAGTTTCCGCTTGTGGCACGCAGAATCGCACCAACCCGTGATTTCGGTCCGTGTGGGACAGTTGAGTACGACATCGGCGTTTCCCCGTTGAAATGGCCATTGTGGAATAACGCATTCCAGTCCGGCTGTGATTCGCTATCGGAAGGTGTTGCCGACAAATTCTGAAGCGCCTTGGATCATCGGCATATTTTCGGCGACAGTTCACAGAAGTAAAAGTGTCGGCATCCTCTTAATAAAAGAAGGGGGGCGCTGCATGACAGCGTTTAAGCGCCGTGTAGAAGTCGGCACTAGCCGGCAGCGCAAAAATGGAGAGACCGAATGTCAAGAGACGCTCACTCCGCAATGAGATCCGACGAAATGGCTCGCCGAGCACGCAAGCTCGAATGGAGTTTTGCCATGGAACGCCAGATGACGGCCAGTGGCGACGCATGATGTCAAATACCTGAGCAACGGTGGGAAAGCTGCGTTAATTCGGTGAAGTCTTCATACCTCGTACGACTACTCTGGCTGCATCGGACCGTGCTCTCAGCACTTGGTCTTCAGTCATAAACCCGGCTTCGACCAGGTTGTCCAGGACCACGTTGGCGCGAGCACGCGCTGTGGTCAGGTCGATGTGAGGGGCATAATCTGTCGGCGCCTTGATCAGGCCGACCAGCATAGCAGCTTCCGCGAGCGTCACATCGCTGGCCGGTTTATTGAAATAAAATCGCGCGGCGCCATCGACGCCGAGGGAGTCGCCGCCCATATTGACACTGTTCAGGTAAAGTCTCAGGATTTCATCTTTGGTCAGATGCCATTCGAGCCAGACGGCAAGAAATACTTCATTGATCTTGAGTCCGATGCCGCGCTCGGTGTTCGAAAGCAGAGTCCGGGCGAGTTGCTGGGTGATCGAGGAGTCATCCTGGTGATCGTTCTGTGTTCTTGCCAGGAGAGCGTGGAGATCACCGGGGAAATCGATGCCGAAATGTTCGTAGAAGTGGCGGTCCTCGGTTGCGAGCGTGACCTTGATCAGAGCATCGGGAAAATCCTCAAGCGGGGTCGAAACACCACGGTCAACCGGCCTGCCACCAATCGGATCGCCGAACTGATCAAACAGACACGCCGCGACGTTGCAAGCCTTCAGCCAATCCTCTTGCAGGGGAGCGCGAATGGTGGGAACCGCAAGCGCCAACAACAGGATCAGTCCGCCAAAAATCAGAGTCAGAGTTTC
The DNA here is from genome assembly GCF_053572325.1 of Bradyrhizobium sp. UFLA05-112. Classification (NCBI taxonomy): domain Bacteria; kingdom Pseudomonadati; phylum Pseudomonadota; class Alphaproteobacteria; order Hyphomicrobiales; family Nitrobacteraceae; genus Bradyrhizobium; species Bradyrhizobium sp. UFLA05-112. Next base: position 15,628 of record NZ_JBANBK010000077.1, read on the forward strand.
GGAAAAGGGCTCGAGAAGCAGCCAGCGCTGCCGTCGGCCGAGAGAGATGCGGTCTAAGAATCGCGAGTAACGGCCATACAATGTCCGCAACTCCCTTGCGCAGAATACTAGGGCGGAATCGGAAGACAGCTGAGGGGCCGACAAGGAGTGCCGGAGCGTGGTCCACCGTTTCGGCGGAATAATCTGACTCACGTGGATCTTTCAGTTCTTGCTGTGTGCGTGGGGCCGCGCGAGGAGGGCGCTGCGACCGAGTGCGTGTCTCAATTTCAGCTCACGGGTCCGCCTAGGATTGCGGAAGCCGAACGAAATGACTGGAGTTCGTCTTTGGAAAAGTCGGACAATCCAACTTGATCCATCCTGGTCACAAGAACGACGGATCGCCGGTACTCACCTGAAAGTCGCTCGAGCTGAAGTGTCTTCGAGCGCCGCATCTTACGAGCCGTATCGAAACAGATGACGTTCTGACCAGGCATCGATGCTCCCGCTGTCTGATGTGGAGTCTGCTCTCTAAATCGGCGAGCAGATTCGGCCGCTCACATAGAGGGCAAGTGTGGCGTCTTCGCGCGGTCGCTGAAGCGAAAAATCGGCAACAGCTGACATCTTTCGCAAGTGCGTCAACTTTCGTCCGGAAAAGTCGGCGAGAACGGTCGTTACCGCCGGCTGCAGTCGATCTGGTCCGTGAGCTTAATGATGTTTCGTTGGCAGATTCGAAATGGCCCCGAGCGGAAACCAGCTCCCTTAAGTCTGTGCTCGCTACGCCGCGCGTAGCCGCGATTGCCCACGCATTGAGGCAGAATTCTAGGACTTTGCGGGTTTGCCGCGCCCCCAAAAATGGGCAGTGCCGCCAGTCAAGGGCGGCTCGTCTGCTCGGCTTGGCCGCGCCAGACCGGTCAAGTGTTGAAAAAGTACGGCTTTGAGATCGAGCCCGCCAGAGGTTGATGACATTCTTCGCTCGAAAGAAAGGCCAGGCGGTTCGCTGGCGCTGAAGGGTCTCCCTGTCATGGAGACGTCATTCATGACGGTGTGTCTCGGTGAGATCGATCCGAAAGCCTCTCTCGCCGATCTTCTCCATCGCCGAAACCGGACGTGCGTTAAGGCGCGTCGCGAAAGTGATCGTCACGTCTGGATTTCTGTGCCAGGAATTTAGGACGTCGCGGTGCCGACCTGCGCGTGCTGAAGCTTAGCAAGATCGTCGTCGCGATCGAGCGTATCGCCCTTGGCGCAAACGTTGAAGGAGGCAGTATTGATCTTCCCCAGCGCTTCGCGAACATCGCGCGCATAGGCCTCGCCGGCAGCGGTCAGGCGGATCGTGTGGCCCACGCGCGCAAAAAGTGCGATCTCGAGCTGCTCCTCCAAGCTCTTGATGTGCCGGCTGACCGCGCTCTGGGTGAGGCTGAGCTCGCGAGCTGCTAGGGTCACGCTGCCTGTTCTGGCCGCGGCGTCAAAAGCTGCGAGCCTTGCGGTGGACGGAAGAAACCGGCGGGATGTTGGCATTTTTGCTCCAAACGAGGATAGTCGTTTAGCAACGATGATTGCGTTGAAAAGGCGGCGGTGTACACCTAAGGAGGTGTCCATCCTCCACCGATTGTTCGATTCAATTCGCTAGCCTCGAAACTGCCTCGACGGTTGGGAAACGAGCTACGCCGGATGAATACCACGCAAAACGATCTCCGAGGTCCTGTTGAGCACTAGACCGGTATTTCCGTTTAATCGACACCATCACGTGAGAGTTGGATGAGCTTCTTGCTGCACGCGCGAGCGAAGTGCATAGGTACGGTGGGACAGGAACCGTTGCAAGCGACCGAGATTCCGATCGTTAATTGCTGAGTCTTACCCGCCTGATTGAGAATCGATTTTTCTGAGCACACTATGCTGAATCTTGCCTAGTACCGTTCGCGGCAATTCTTTCGTGAAAATGATCTCGCGTGGCACTTTGAAGCGCGCCAGATGCAATTGCATATGCATTACGAGTGCCTCCGCGTTCATCCGGGAATCAGGTCGCCTGACCACATAGGCGATCGGTACCTCGTCCCATTTTGGGTCCGGCCGGCCGATGACCGCGCACTCGGCAACATCAGCGTGCTCTAAAAGTACACGTTCGATCTCCGCCGGATAGATGTTTTCCCCGCCGGAAATGATCAGGTTCTTCTTGCGGTCATGAACCCAAAAATAGCCGTCGGCATCGCGACGGGCGATGTCGCCAGTACGATACCAGCCGTCATGCATCGCCTCGCACGTGGCTGGTTGATTGCCCCAATACTCGCGAAAAACATTGGGGCCGCGCACCGCGATCTCACCCGGAGTCCCCGCGGGCAATTCGTTGCCGCCGTCATCCGTGACCATCGCTTCGCAGCATAGTCCGGGTAGGCCGGTCGACCCCTCCCGTGAAAGGTCACCGCCGAGCCTCGTATAAACCGCAATGGGGCTCGTTTCCGTGGAACCGTAAACTTGAAGAACAGGCAGCCGGCACGCAACCAAGCGATCGACCAGGTGCTGCGGCACTGTCGTTGAGCCTACCGAGACCGCTTTCAGCGACGACAAATCGATCGTCGACCACCTAGGGTCGTCGGTCAAGGCCTGAATGATCGCAGGCACCAGGACGGTCAAAGTTGGTCGATCATGCTTGAGTGCAGCAAAGGTGGCGTCAGTCGTAAACCGCGAATGGATGGTGACGGTTGCGCCAAGCTGTAATGCGGGCGTCGTCTGAATGTTCAGCCCGCCGACGTGGAATAGCGGTAATACGGTCAGTACATGATCGTCCGATGTGAGTGCGTGCATATGCTGGCTCATCACGCCGTTCCACAACAAAGCTTCCTGGCGCAGCACCGCTCCCTTCGGCCGGCCTGTGGTTCCCGAGGTGTAGACGATCAGAAGCGGGTCGGTCAGGTCCGCGCAAGGGTAATAGCTGTCCCGCCGTGTCTGATCCAACAGGTCCTCCCACGCGCGAGTGCCGGAAGGCGCAAAGTCGAGGCCCACTGTCGCGACCTCGGGCAGTGCCTCTGCTAGAATCGACAGAAGTACTTCAAAAGCCCGCTCAATGACCAGAACCTTAGCGCCAACGTCGGACAAAATGAAAAGCTGCTCAGTAGCCGCGAGCCGCCAATTCAAGGGTACTAAAATCGCCCCGAGCCGCGCGCAAGCGTAGAGGAGAACGAGGTAATCAGGGCGGTTTAGGCTAAGGACGGCAACGCGATCGCCTCTGTTGACGCCGAGCCCGTGTTTCAGGGCCCGCGCAGCCCGATCAATACGTCCATTAAGGTCGCCGTAAGTTAAGGTATCGCCCTCGAAATGGATTGCGGGTTTGTCAGGAGCGAACGCTGCGTTGCGCTCAATCAGTGTACAGAGATCCACCATCCTTCATCCTCGGTCGTTGGGCTCTCACAAGGCTCATGCTGCGTTTTCTGAACCTGACTTGTCAGCGTCCATTTGAAGGTTGCGATCGTGCGTCACGTTTCTAGGGCCGGTTTAGCTGAACGGGAAAGAGTGTCACGCGAGACCGGCTGCAAAGAAGAATCTGCCCGGATCTCGTACAGCCCAGGCTGTGGCAGGGCGGTGGGCTCGGAACCAGATCGTGTTCGGCATTCAGTGGCCGTTACATAGTTATGGAAGCCGATCGACTCGTATGTCCTGTGTTCGTCGTGGATCACGGCTCACAACGAGCGCCGGGGCAGCAGACTCGATTCGAGATCACGAAAGATGGTGTAGTTTCGTCGAATCCACTCATGCAGTTCAGTCGAGGAATCCTTTTCTTGGCGCAGATAGCCGGTGAAAGACAAACTTAATCGGCAGATAAAGGCATTCAGAAACACCGGCAGCGCCGCGAGCCGGAGCGTGCGGCCGCGCTTCATGGCCTCGAACAACTCGCCGCGAACAACGAATTCGTTATGCACGGTGATCAGAATATGCCGCGGAACTTGCCAGCGTAGCATCTCATAGGCTCGCGATGAGACACGGTCGATGTCAGGTACGAACAGGACGATTGGCACGACGTTGTGCAGTATCGCCTCGCGTAAGAAGTCGATTTCGCTGCACACCTTGAAGAATTCGTCGAAGGCGTGGAAGCCAAGGTCTATCACCTTGGCCACGCTATCGTTGATGATTAGTCGGTCAATTAGCTGCATCTTGCCGTAGGTGTCCATGACATCTGCTGTCTCAGTGATGGAAGGAAGGTAGTCAAGCAACGACGGCTCCTTCAAGTTGAGGTCGAAGGAGAGCACCGTACCGTTCTTCAGCAGCAAGAACTCGCTCAAGAGCCGCGCGATCAGCGTCTTGCCGACCTGCGGGCTCGCAGAGCAGATGATATAGACCGGCGTTACCAAAACTGCGCATCCAGCGCTGCATAAGTCCTCGAACGACTATCTTTCTCCCGCACGGGTCACCGATTTGGCGCCGGCGAGGTCTGTTAGGTTGATGCGGTCATACTCGCTCCACACATTGGCGAGCCAATGCCGGACGTATCCGCGCAGCACGAAGGAATAGTTAGCGACGTCATCGTGCGGCCCCTTGTTCGCGACAAAATTGACGAACGGGACGGAAGCGACCTCGACCTGTTCATAGGCCATCTCGTTGAGTTTCGGGATTGTCAGGTCGGTGGCGTCTTTGATGCGGTGGAAATAGGAATTGTAGGTCGACTGGTCCCACTGAAAGAATTGGGTGTCATTGATGAAGTTCTTGACCAGGAAGTATTTTGCGCCGGCCATGAAATTGCTCGTCTCGGCGATCTCGTCCAGCGAGGCGATAGACGATCCCAATACGTGGAAAACGGCAAAGGTGATTTGGCCCGATCGCGCGGCGTCCAAAAAGCCTATGTCGCGAAGCGATGCTAGTGCTGGGGACATCAGTCCCGCGCGCACGTCGATCACGCTGACGGAGAGGCCCGCGTTTAGCGTGTCGAATATCTTCATCTGGTCTGCGGTCCTTGTCATATCCACAATTTCAGTGATCGCGGGATGAAAGCGCTTTAGCGTTCCGCGGGGCGACTCGGTGTCAAATGCGCGGGTCTGCACATTGTTCGCGCTGAAATAGTCCAGAAGAGTCCGGGATACGGTCGTTTTGCCGACGCCGCCCTTGTCCGCGCCGACTACAATCACAACTGGCTTTGCCATGGAAGTCTTTTACCTCAAGATATTTGTTTAACCGGGAGAACCGCAAAGTGCGGCTGTATGTGTCTTGCGATGCTCTGGAGCCGAACATGGCAGAGACAAGAGATCGCGCGATGTCTTAAGACGTCAACGACACGAGTGTCGGGGAGTCTCCTAGCGCCAGGGCCGCACGAGGATGATGGCGGCGATGAGCCGATGAAACGGCAGTGGGCGATAAGCCGTCGGCGCACCGTCGTGGTTCGTACGCGCGGTTTGCAGTGAGCGATGATAGGCACCGCGTCCTCGACAGGCCGTCGATACTCGGCAAACCGATAGTCATCGAGGGCTGATTGGAACTGGGCATCATCACGCTGACCTCTCGAGGACAGCGGATTCAGAGCTTGCGAAGTTAGAATGACGATCCTCCATCGTGATGTGGAGCATGACAGGGACAACTTGCATGTTGGTTCCTAAGATATCTGAAGAGGCAGATTGATTATCTCGTTTCATGGGTCTCGAATAAGCTTGAGGCTGAGGTTATGGGCTATGGAGTGTCCATGCATAGCGCTTTCCGGTGCGCGCAGGGCGGAGCCCCGGCTCCAGGCGGAGGTGAATCCAAATCTGGAGCGTCTGACTGAACCGAGAGGGGGGACGAACTCCCGCCTTCCAAATTGCCGGTCATGTCCAGCCTATTAAGCCCGGAAAAGGCAGACGATGATGGCAAGGACGAGTAGCGCGCAGCCTATCCACCTCCGAATCCAAAGTGTTGGCATTCAGGCGTTCCTGAGCGCGATGGTGCCGACGACCGCGAAGAGGGAGCGGCTCGCTCCGCGGTCGAATGACCGCGGCTCGGGCGGACGATCTCCTGTGCGCGGGTAGAAAGTCGCATCGTTCATGGGGGGCTCCTATTATAGTTCAGGCGCGAGCGATCCTCAGGCCAGCATTCTCGAGCGCAGCCAGAATCTCGCTTGCAACGCCCTGCGCACCACCCTGGTGCTCACCGATCAAGTTTGACGCCACGATATCCGCGATAATCGCGTGCGCTCTCTGGCGATGGGTGAAATCGTCCTCAACATAGTCACCGCAGGCATTGCAGGCGAGCACCGGTCGGCCGCTCCAGGGGTCGTGAAATGCGGTTAGGTCATTGGCGTTACAATTCGGGCACTGCATTGGTGGCTCTTGGCATGTTTCATTCTTGCTCTGTGCTCATCTATTCAAGCGAGGATGCACTCAATCGTTCGCCGCAATCGCTCTTCGAGCCGACGCGACCGCTACGCTACATTCTGAAAACGCCGTAGTGCGGTGCTTCGATTGGAGCATTAAGCGAGGCGCTCAAGGCGATTGAGAGTGCGTTTCGGGTATCTACGGGATCAAGAATGCCATCATCCCAAAGCTCGGAAGTTGCGTAGTAGGCGCTCGATCGCTCCCGATAATCCGTCATGATTGGTTCTCGAATGGCCGCCAGTTCCTGATCGGACAAACGCCCACCTTCACGAGCCAATTGCCTTGCCTTGACGTGGGTGAGTACGCCCGCTGCCTGCTCGGCCCCCATGGCCGAAATCTGCGATTGTGGCCAGGTAAACATAAAGCGTGGATCGAATGCGCGACCAGCCATGGCGTATGTTCCCGCTCCGTGGGAGCCGTTGCAGATCACTGTAAGCTTGGGCACCGACGCTCCAGAAACGGCCATGATGAGGTTGGCGCCATCTTTGGTGATGCCGCCATGTTCGTACTCCCGTCCAACCATAAAGCCGGTGGTATTCTGCAGAAAGAGCAGGGGCGTCCGGTTCTTGTCGCAGAGTTGGATAAAGTGAGCGCCCTTCATCACGCTGTGATTCTGCAGCACACCATTGTTCGCGATAACGCCGATCTGATACCCGTGGAGGCGCGCGAAGCCGCATACCAGGGATTGGCCATAGTTCGGCTGGTACTCATGGAATCGGCTGCCATCCACCAAGCGTGCGATGATCTCCCGAATGTCGAACTGAACGCGAGGATCTTTTGGAAGAATGCCGTATAGCTCGGACGCATCGTAGACCGGAGGCTCCGGAGCGGATCGATCAATGGCTTCTTTCGTCGGACGCGTCAGGCGAGCAACAATGTCCCGGGCAAGAGCAATCGCATGCATCTCGGAAGTCGCGGCGTAGTCACCTGTTCCAGAGACGCTCGAATGCATGTGAGCGCCACCAAGCTCTTCGGCAGATACCACCTCTCCGGTGGCTGCCTTTACGACTGGAGGCCCGCCGAGGAAGATGGCTCCAGTCCCCTGCACGATGATGTTGTAATCGCTGAGCGCCGGAACATAGGCCCCTCCCGCGGTACAGTGCCCCATGACGATGGCAACTTGCGGCACTCCCATCTTAGAGAGAATTGCTTGGTTACGCAGGATTCGACCTGCGTGATAGCGGTCTGCGAAGAACTCCGCTTGCAGAGGCAAGAACCCGCCGGCGCAGTCGCAAAGATGGACCACCATGAGGCGGTTCTCAATTGCGATATCTAGTGCCCGTACGATCTTTTTCACGGATAGTGGATACCAAGCGCCGCCCTTTACACTGGAATCATCTGCATGAACAATGACCTCGCGACCCGCGACTATGCCGACGCCGACGACCTGCGCGGCGCACGGCACCTCGCCATCATAGGCCTTGTTGCCAGCGAGCGTCGAAAGCTCGAGAAACGGAGTTTCGGGATCGAGCAACGCCTCGATCCGATCTCGAACAAATAGCTTGTTTTGCTGCCGCAGACGCGAAAGGTCTCGTGCCGGTCGGTCGAAGCGAGCGGAACGTTGGCGTTCCTTCAATTCGGCCGCAAGCCGTCGGTTATGGAGCTCGTTGAGGCGGAATTCTTGTGATCGGGTGGCCGCGCGAGAAACGATCCGCTGCATATCAGCGTCCTTCCTCGGAAAACGTAACCAGCGCGGAGTCTCGCTCGAAGCTTTCGCCGACTTTAAAGTGTATGCGCTCGACCACACCGTTCCGCGGGGAGCGTACGACAAATTCTAACTTCATACTCTCGGCCAACATCAGCCTAGCGCCTGCGGAAACGACATCACCAGGTGAAACCTCGGTCGCAACCACGACGCCCGGCATCGGTGCGCGGGCTACAAGATCATCCGCCTGCGCGTGTGACGAAGCGAGCGCTCGCAATTGATCGCGATATTGTAGGATGTGCGTCCTACCGCGGATATGCAGGTAAAGCGTATCACCGCCGATTGCGAATTTGACCGGGATGGTGTCGCTCGGAATGACAAGAAGACCGCTGCCGTCGAGTTGATGCAAGAACGTCACCGGTGCAATGACCTCGTCATCCAGGTGAAGACGATAGCCGTGTTGGCCAGGTGAGAGCCACAATTCATAAGTCTCAACATCAAGCGCAAAAGAGTGCCTCACGTCAGTTTCTCCACTTGCCGAGCTCCGCGTGGAGCGTGGGTACGGCATCTGCCGAATCACGAACGGCCCTGGTCAGGAGCGCGGCGGCTGCTAGGACGGCGGGTAGATCGCTCGCACATTGGCCAACTGCGACTTGCGGATTGTCATCGAGATACCCGGTATGGATCTGTCCAGTCAAAAACGCCTCGTCCACGAGCAGACGCGAAAGGAAATCGACGTTTGTCTCGCAGCCAAGAAGGACCAACTCGCGCATTACGCGTTGGGACGTTGATGCGGCTTCGCGGCGCGTGTGCGAATGTACGACGACCTTTGCGAGCAAGGGATCGAATGCTGTCGTAATTGTCTGACCTTGAACGATTCCGCTGTCAATTCGTACGCCCGCAGTCGCTGGGTACTCCAGCTTGAGTATCTTGCCGGTCGTCGGAGCGTAGTCTCGTTCAGGAGATTCAGCATATATTCTGGCCTCAATCGCGTGACCCTTTGAGACGATATCGGACTGTGAAAAGCGGAGCTTATGACCCGCAGCGATATGAAGCTGTTCGGCAACAATGTCGATGCCGGTGACCATCTCGGTTACGGGATGCTCAACCTGAAGCCTGGTGTTCATCTCAAGGAAGTAGAATTCACTTCCATCAAAGATGAACTCGACAGTTCCCGCATTTCGATAGTTGGCGCTACGAGCGATGCCGACCGCCATTTCGCAGACCCGTTTCCGCAGCTCCGGCGACAAGGCAGGTGAGGGCGTCTCCTCAATGATCTTCTGGAAACGGCGTTGCACCGAGCACTCTCTTTCGAAGAGGTGGACCACGTTTCCGAAGGAATCGGCTAGCACCTGCACTTCGATGTGGCGCGGGCGTTCAGCATAGCGTTCGACGTAAAGCCGGCCGTCCCCGAAGTACCGCTGCCCCTCCCGGCGTGTTTGAGCAATCGCGTCGTCGAGAATTTCGAGATTGCGCACAATCCGCATACCCTTGCCGCCGCCGCCCGCTGACGGTTTGATCAGCAAAGGGAGGCCAAGGGCTCGCGCTCTAGAAAGGAAGGTCTCTGGATCGTCTTCTTCGACGGCTGAAGGCGCGACGGGAAATCCACTTTGCTGAACAAATCTGCGGCCGCGGATTTTATCACCCATTAGATCGATGCTTTCGGAAGCGGGCCCGACGAAGGCAATGCCTGCCCTGGCAACGGCTCTCGCGAAGTCAGCGCTCTCCGATAGAAAGCCATAGCCGGGATGCAAGGCGCCGGCACCTGATCTGACGGCGCAAGCGATGATTTGCTCGGCATCAAGATAGGCCGCGCTCGGTGAGCGACCCTCGATGACAATCGCTGCGTCCGCCATAGAAACGGCCGGCGTGCCCGCATCGACGTCGTGGTAGACGATAGCTGATCGTAGCCCTAACTTGCGCAACGTCTTGATGATGCGCACAGCTATCTCGCCCCTATTGGCGATGAGAACTGTATTGAAGGGCAGGATCTGCATCCGCGTATTCGTCCAAAGAGGGGGGGAATCACGACGTTCGAGAGTTGTTGGGTCTACGAGCAGCTGTCCGTACCAGTCACATGAAGGTGAAAATCCCGGCGACTGTCCTTTGGAGGCTGGAAACGCCGACCGGGACCATCAAAGGTATGAGCTGAAGTCATTTCGAGCCTGATTTTGCTTTTGCACTTTCATGCACTGAGATCACGTAGCGACACTGGTCACTCAAGCTGGTGAACTTGGTTCGAAGACAAGAAGTGATAGCCTCGACATCCGGGATGGCACTGCTGCACAGCCGAAACACGTCCGGGGTGCAAGCCTTCTGCTCATCCGCCGTCGCTTGTCGATCTCCGGCGATTGCGCATTCAAAGGTTAGAGAATTCAAAGCCGCAAAAACAATGAAAGCCATGCGATGGCAACCTGCTCGATAGGCCCGATCAGGTAGGGGACGCTGCATTGGGTTCACGATATCCTCTTTGATGGTGAGTTGTGCCGTGTTGAGTGTCGTGCACGACACTCAACAAAGGAAGCCAAAGGCTCAGATTAGCGACGTTCCCGGCAAGAGACCCATTTGAAGGTGGAAGTCGGATCGATGGTGTTGGCCATCGGTGCGGTCGCCGTCACTGCAAGGTGAGTTCGAACGCATCCGAAAATGGCAGATGACAGACACGTGCTAAACTCGGCTCGGGACGCCAGTTAGCTGCACGTCGTTCATGGCCATCACAATGTTCTGTGTCGGGCACGCGCGTAGCGCGTAGGATTGGTGCATACCGGACACCTATCCGGTTTGTGACGATGAGTACGATACGACATTGTATGTGTGTCTGGACCCTGATGATGTCGTGCGGCGAGACCTGCACAGGCTGGACATTGACGATCCCTAAACGACTTCGAGCGTCGGCCTCGCCGGAGACCACCGCCACTTGTTCGAGACCTTACAATTTGACGCTACGTACGATTCAAGCCTTCCGAGCGGCTTACTTGATGAAATTGTGTGAATTCGTATGGCAGCGGCAGGCGTATCATTTGCGACAATGTCTAGAGGCAGGGCGAAAGGAAAAAAATGAGAGACGACTTCGCGGCTCACCCCGCGAAATCACAGTGCATCGTGGCCGATCCTGGTAAGCGTCGTTCTGATCGCACCTTCTTGTGGCGCGAGGGTAGGTGAGGTTAACGATCTCTTTGAAGGGATCGGCTCGTGGCAGCGGCTGTTGCCATCGCGTTGTTCCGATGCTGGGACAATCGGCTAGTCCTCAAAGATTAAGGGTTGGTACCTGCGCGACGCGCCTTCGTTGCACGCATGGGGCAACTATTGAAGTTCCGTCGATGTTGACTGAGAGCAAGTGTCGTGCTCGGCGCGCCCCTTTATCTCAATGTGCCCGAGCCGCAATCCAGCAGTTCGCGCAGCAGAGATCGATGCCCTGCAGCGACGTCTGGAGTTAACCCCGCATGTTTTTCCTTGTCGCCACATGGGGCGTGACCGATCAGACAAGTCGCGGGTTCAGAACAGTCCTTCATCGAAGTCCATCGTGCCGAATCAGCTCGGCGCGAGGGAATCAGAACCCGCTAATTAGACGGACTCTACGACTCTATCTGCACTCCGGGTCGACCAAGCAAAAAAAGGTTCGGCAGAGCCATTCCATCTCCGGGCTGGCGCTGCAAAGATCGAACGTATCGGCGACCTGCGCATTGGTGTCGACCGGTCCTGCGGCCTCAGCGACAAAAGTCGGCTCCGTCGCTGCAATCGTTATGGCGGTCGCAGTCACAAACAAGAATTTGTTCATCGATCGTCACTTCTTTAGCTAAATCCACCCGTCCTTCTGCTTAACAGAGCCAACGCAAAACACAAATCTAACGCTACGTCAGGTTACATCTGGAGATTATTACTCATCAACGCAGGTTTCCGATGGCGTATTGGGCTCGGCTTCCGATCGCGCTCGCGTAGTTGGGTTTTGGCGATTGGAAGCGGGATTACGGCCGCGGCAGGTCGAGGCCGCGCAACATTCTTGTATGCTGCGCTCTACCAACTAGAAGACGCAGCGCGAGGGATCGCCGATCGTTCGACTGATCCCGGGGAAGCCAGGTCGACTGTCCTTTTCGTCAAGGAAGAGGTGATCATCGTCGCTTTCCGGGCTGCACACGCTGCTGCCGCTCGACGATTGCCTCTATGCGGGGCCAACCGACCATCCCGCATCTGGCGCCATGTCATCAGCCGATTGCCGGAGGTCAAAGCGATCCGGAGACGTTGCGAGACATGAAAGAGTTGGCCGCTCAGTCGCAAGACGGCACCACGCGTGGGTCAGAAAACGGTCCGTTCTACGTTCGCCCGCGCGCCGTGAACGAGAACGACGAACTAAGCAGAGACGGTCGCATGAGAGGCGGCAGCGCTTGCGAGGCGAGCCGAACAGTTGCTGTCAGCGCACCTCCGCGTCCGCAAGATTGGGAGGTCATGTGCGCAGGCTTAGCAATGGGTCACGGTTGGAGCCAATTTGATTTGGTGGTGACCTGAGGAAAAGCTTGAAATGCACATAACGTCACATTGTAGGTTCGGAGCGCGAAACATTAAAGGTAGCCACCATGCTTCAATCGCAATTGCATTCGCTCTCCACCTACGCGCTCGGCATAGAGCACGGTATCATACCAGGCGACTATCCCGTAGGTGCCAAATGCGGCGTGTCTAAGAACGAACAGGAGGAGGCTGAAAATATATGGGCCTACTGCTTCTCACCTCAGGATCGGATCAAGTACATTCGCAAGAATCGTTCGCAGTTTGAATTTCACGACTACAGCCAGATGGTCGGGGTCGTGCGGGGCCGCTGCTTCACCGGTTCCGCCTCGGAGCTGGTCAACTGGCGCCGTCGATTCAGGGTATGGGCATGGCGCGCTGTCTTATTGTTCTGTGTGGCGACGTGGGTAACCATTGTCCTCGCCGTAATTCGAGCGGCCGGTTGAACGTTGGCAATTGAGCCACTACGAGCAAAGCAACACATTAGTTCGGATCGATAGAGTGCCTAGAAGCCGCGGAAGCATCTGCTAGTCTGCATTTGCGGGCGGCGTTCGGTTGCGCCAAAAGGTCGCCAAGCGATGTGTCGTTCATTACCCACCGGGGCGGATAGCCGGCATGGATGATGCTGCGGCTTATATGAGTGTATCAGCGACGCCGGGAAGGAAGTCCGCTCTGCCGTGAACTTGGAGATTGGGCGGCGAGATCAGGTGCCGCCGCTATACTAAAACGTCGTCTTGTCGAGCCACCCCACGCTGAGGCGAAAGCAGCTCGACGTCTCTTTTGCAAAATCATGTGCTCTATCTCATAGCGATGGCAAGGCCATCAGCTATATCATGCGGCAGCTACGAGAGCGATAATCAACTCAACAAGAAGTCCAAGTTCGACTCGAGTAAAAGATGTGCGTCCTAAAATGAGTCTTGCGATCTCTGTTCGGTTGGAAGGAGTTCGCATGCTTGGGGGTAATGCCAAGACTGCTTCATCGAAAAGCCGTCCCAGTGTCAGAAGCTGTTGTGGCTCGTATAGCTTGCCGTACTCCTGCTCCAGACGGCTCGCGCCCTCTTTGATGGCCGCACTGTCGGCTTGTTCGTCGATTTCCGGGCATAGGCCGAGCTTCGCTGCTACGAGCTCGTTTGTAAGTGCATCGAGGAGCCGGGTCGCTTCGAGTGCGCTCTCGTCCTCGCAGATCAGCCCTGCAACCTCTTCAATTTGTAGCTCGATCCTCTGCTTAAGATATTGAATACGCGAATTGCAGGGATGAAGGTGCTCAGCACGTTCTCGAGGCGGCGGTGCTGTGGGGATATTTGGATCGGTATCGGCTTTCAGTTGAATGGGCGATGAGTGGGCGAAAGCGCGTAGAGGAAGGACAAAATATCGAAGGAGCTGCGAAAAGAAACAAACCACTATCTCCCGATAAGCTTGGTTCAGGCCCTCAACCGGCCTGGATTTTCTAGGCACGTACGTTGTCATAGTCATGGCTGCCTCATGTATCGTTCTGGCACACGGATCTTTTGTTGCGCAGCGCTGGCCTGCAGCCCGCGTGAGGATGCCGCTTGACGAGACCTGCCGATAACCGTTCGAACGGCCCTTCTGAAGCCTTGCTGTTGAGCAGGTGGCGAACGAGGCCACCTGGAGGAACTGCCCTCAACAGCCGACGATTAATCCTCACGACCTGCTCCATCCCCGAGCTCAACCGCCGCGTTGACTAGCAGTGTTCCTCAGGTTCGGTAAAATAGATTGTTATGATGGAGCGCATTCACCTCATGGATAGAACGGTGCGACAATGACTCCATCGCGGATTACGTCCACGGCAGTCAACCGGCCGGGCTCGTTGCGGCACACAATTCGACCGCGTCTGGTCGAGCTTTGCGCTGGGAGCTGCCGAACGGACGGCTCAGGCGCGAGCGTTCTCGTGCGAGGACATGATCGTTGTTAAGAAGCCAGACTTCAGATCGAGAGGAGTTGAGCAGCGGACTGAGACCGCCGCAATCGCTGGATGAGAAGATAATCTCTAACCAGCACCAACGATCATAACTTAGCCGGGGGAACATGAGACTCTGCACCGTGCGATGCTTGGATTTCTGATGCCCCTCGTTGAGGCGGCGGTGCTACGCCCTCGAAGTGCTTTTGTATCGGCGGCGTAGGTTGGGCACTATGGCTTTTGACACGTGTTTCTGTCGCACGTCTCGATCAGCGCCTCTGGTTTTTGCAGGGCTAAGTAGAAACAGATTGAGTTTTCAGCAGACCTGAGCGTGGCGGTGCTCCGAGAACAATTCGCGACATTAATCCAAAGTCTTGCACAATCCAGCGAATGCCCGTCGCGATAACAATAATGGTCACACCAAGCGAAATCGCGACCGCGATCCTGGTCGATGGATCCCAGAGCTCTCCAAACTGGACCAGGTCCATGAGACGAAAGACGCTTCCTTGAAGGAGATAAAGTAGCAGGGTGCTCTGACCCAGGTCTACCGCGATAAAGCGAGCTATCCGACTTGAACCACAAAAGTTCCAGCATCGCAGCATCACTTCCGCGGCGACAGCTGAGGCTGCTGCAGAGCCAACGAACATCAGCGATACTTGTTTGGCCGACTGTGCATCGTGAAGCAGAACAAGATTGCTATAGGCATAAGTCTCCTTGTCCCAAGCCAGGAAGCACACGCAAGCGAGACCAAAGAGCAAGAGAAGCAAAAGGGACTTGTGACGTAAGAGGGCGCTGGTCCGCCAGTCAGAAGACTTGGCGAGCACGAACCCGAGGCAAAAGAACGGATAAGTGTACCTGATCGAGGGGAATATCGAAAATGTGACCGGCGCGAGTGCGATCAGGACCGCAGATACGGATACCATCCATGTCGACCGCAGATTAGCAGCGATGAGAAGTCCAACGAGAAGAAAAGAAGCAAACGTTGCCCATATAAACCAGTATGTGCCAGCGAACTCCCTTGGGAATTCCAGCGCACCGTTTACTACGCTTGGCGCGGGCGAAAATGCGGCCAACTTAACCGTTTCCATGAGCGTGCACCAGAACAGCATAGGCAGCAGTAACTGCACCGCGCGGTCCTTGACGCTGCGAGTGAACGATTTTCGCAAAAGTGCGCCCGAGGACAGATATCCGCTAATCGCCATGAAGAGGGGCATGTGAAACATGTAGATCGACTTGAAGTATGGTGAATACCAATACTGATTATCTCTGTAGACGACATATTGTAATAGGTGTCCCACGATCACCAGAATGATGAGGATGCCTTTAGCGAAATCAAAACCCAGATTTCTGTCGGCTGAGCGCGAGTTGCGTTCTGTCGACGCTGTTGGTGTCTTGTCAGTATCAAGCTCTCTAACCATTGTTCCGTGCGCACGCCGTTGGCAGGTTGTCCGCTTTTGGTTCTGCCCTATTTCCATTCTCAATGGAAGATGACCTCAACGCTTGAGAGCGGCGAGGATGTAGGAAGCGGGATGCTTTTTGGGTAAATTCAAGGCTCTCTGGATGCGGCCGGATCGGCCGTGATAGCACTCAGACCTTTGTCAATCCGGGACGTGCAACGCATCTAGCACATTGGCTAATCGGCTTCGTCGCGCACTTTGTATCTCCTCCAGACATCTTGCGGGGAAACGTTCGTGGTGTCGCCGCATCAAGACCGAATTCACGTGTTGTTCGTGCTCAGCTCTCGCGATCGCACTCGCGGCGCCTTGAAAGCGGCATTGGGCACTCGTCGAGCGGATCACGTTTGGATCGTGCATCAAGTCATGTCCCTTGCGAGAGCGGTGCAAGCGATGATGAATTCTTGCGGGCCGCAATCGCCTCATGGTTGTATCTCAAACCAATGCGAGAAGTGGGCGAATGGCGCACCGTCCTTGCGTTTCTGAGGGCGGCTTCCTCCCGTGCAGGATTAGCGTCCCACCTCGGATCGCTACAGATAAAGGGAGATCCGAGAGGCTCCTCAGCGAGCAGAAATTGTCATGTTGCGTAATATATGGCAGGTTCTAACTGAGCGTAATATCATCGACCGGACGGTCGAATGTCGCAGGAAAAGCCGCCTCAGTTCGACATGGAAAGACATGACGATTCGGCGGTCCTCTGGGAAGACGGTGATTGCGTCTTCTGCCGCGCATGGCGTCGGACCGCAGATGGTGACCGACAACCAGTTCTAATTGTGCGACCGGCTACATTGCATCCTCCGCGTGCTGCGCTTGACCGCCTGGCTCATGAATATGAACTAGGGGAACGGCTCGGGGGGAAATGGGCGGTGCGGCCCCTGGAGCTAGTCCGCGACGGTGGCCGAACCACTCTGGTTCTGGAGGATCCGGCCGGTGAACCCCTGGTTCACTTGCTGGGCGCACCTCTGGAGTTGGACTGCTTTCTGGGACTGGCGGTTAGCATTACGGCAACTCTCGGTAGTATTCACCGGAGCGGCTTGGTCCATAGAGACGTGAAGCCGGCGCATATTCTGGTGAATTGTCCAGACGGAGAGGCCCGGTTCACCGGCTTTGGTCTTGCTTCGCGTCACCCGCGCGAGCGGCAGGCGAGCGAACCGCCCGAGTTCATCGCGGGCACACTGCCCTACATGGCGCCCGAACAGACGGGACGAATGAACCGTTCGATCGATTCCCGCAGTGACCTCTACTCACTCGGCGTCACGTTCTACGAGATGCTCACAGGTGCCTTGCCGTTCGCCGCGTTAGACCCAATGGAGTGGTTCCATTGTCATATCGCGAGAAAACCAATAGCACCGAGCGACAAATCCGAAAGCATCCCGGAGCAGCTCTCCCAGATAGTGATGAGGTTGCTGGCCAAGGCCGCGGAGGATCGTTATCAGACGGCCGCCGGCCTCGAGCACGATCTTCGGCGCTGTCTCGTCGAATGGTCAAGCTACCGATGTATCGAACCATTTGAGCTAGGCGAACAGGATACACCAGATCGCCTGCTGATCCCCGAGAAGCTCTACGGGAGAGGCTCCGAGATCGAAGCGCTGCTCGCCGCTTTCGATCGAGTCGTCAAGAGTGGCGCGCCAGGGTTGGTACTTGTCGCCGGCTACTCCGGCATCGGCAAGTCGTCCGTCGTCCATGAGCTGCATAAAGCTTTAGTGCCCTCGCGCGGGGTCTTCGCGTCCGGCAAATTTGATCAATTCAAGCGCGACATTCCCTACGCGACGCTAGTTCAGGCGTTTCAGGGTGTTGTCCGGCCTCTTCTCGGCAAAAGTGACGCTGAGCTCGCGATCTGGCGCACCGCACTCCTGGATGCGCTTGGTCCGAACGGACGGCTGATGACAGACCTAATTCCCGACCTACGGCTGATCATCGGCGAACAGCCTGCCGTTCCGGAGCTTCCGCCCCAGCAAGCGCAAACTCGATTCCAGCTGGTATTTCGCCGGTTTGTCGGCGTCTTCGCCCGCCAGCACCATCCGTTGGTGATCTTCTTGGACGATTTGCAGTGGTTCGATGCGGCAACACTTGACATGCTCGAGCATCTCCTGACAGAGGCCGATTTGCAACTGCTGCTCATCGGTGCGTATCGGAGTAACGAGGTTGATTCCAGCCATCCTCTGAAACGCAAACTCGATAGCATTAGCAGCGCGGGCAGGAACGTGGAAGAGATCACGCTTCTGCCACTCACCCCCCGGCATGTCGAGCAGCTGGTCGCGGATGCATTTCGCTGCGAGCCGAAGCGCGCAGCACCACTCGCGCAGCTGGTTCACCAGAAGACTGTGGGCAATCCGTTCTTTGTCATTCAGTTCATTTCTGCACTTGCCGAAGAAGAGCTGTTGACCTTCGATCACAACGCGGCGCGCTGGTCTTGGGATCTCGAACGCATCCACGAAAAGGGGTACACCGATAACGTAGTGGACCTGATGGTCGGGAAACTCACCCGCCTACCAGCCGCAACGCAGAACGCGATACAGCAACTCGCCTGTTTCGGTAACATCGCCGAAACATCGGAACTTTCAATTGTTTTCGGGACTTCCAAGGCGCGGGTGCACGCGCTTCTATGGCCGGCGATCCATCAGGATCTAGTCGAGCGGCACGCAGACACGTACAGCTTCATTCACGATCGAATTCAGGAGGCGGCCTACTCGTTGGTCCCGGAGGAATCGCGCGCTCCAGCTCATCTGCGGATTGGCCGGATGCTCGCGGCACATACATCTCCGGAGAGCCGTCGCGCGGCTATCTTTAATATTGTTAATCAGCTCAATCGAGGTCTGTCCCTAATAACCTCCAGTAAGGAGCGGGAGCAGCTCGCAGAATTCAACCTGATCGCCGGCCAGCGTGCCAAAGCGTCCGCAGCTTACGCATCTGCGCTCACATACCTGATCGCCGGTATTGCGCTGCTCGCGAAAGACTCGTGGCTAAATCAACGCGACTTAACCTTCGCACTGGAGCTGAACCGGTCCGAATGCGAATTCCTGACCGGCGAGCTGGATGCCGCGGAGGAGCGCCTATCCGCGCTTTCCAGGCGTGGTATGGATGCGGTCGAACAAGCCAGTGTAGCCTGCTTGCGAATCGATCTGTATCTAACGCGCGGCGACCTCGAGCGCGCGGTGGCGGTGGGTCTCGATTATCTGCGCGGCGTCGGGCTTGAATGGTCGCCACGTCCAACGGAGGAGGAGGCTCTATCCGAATATCAGCTGATGTGGTCCAAGATCACTGATGGCCAGATTGAAAGGATAGCAGATCTGCCTTTAATGAAAGACGAGACGTGCCTTGCTATTTTAACGGTCTTGACGCGGATCCTTCCTCCCGCGGTATTTACTGATGCCAACCTGTCCACGTTAGTCATATGCCGAGCGGTGAATCTTAGCCTCGACTACGGCAACTCTGATGCTTCGTGCGCACACTACGCTTGGCTTAACAGGGTCTTAGGTGGCCGCTTCGGCGATTATCAGGCGGCTTATCGATTTGGTCTGCTCGCCTGCGATCTCGTCGATCGTCACGGGTTGAGCCGCTTTCAGGCTCCGGTCTATCTAGCCGTCGGATCGACTGTGATCCCTTGGACCAAACACCGGGGCAGTCGCGATTTGATATCGCGATCGTTGAAGGCGGCCACTGAAGTCGGCGATCTCATTTATGAGGCCTACAGTCTGGCCCATTTGACTTCAAACATGATAGCCGAGGGCGATCCTCTGGAAGGCATACAGCGCGAAATAGAGAGAAACCTCGCCGCCGCTCGTAAGATGAAGTTCCGCTTCGCAGCCGACATTATACATCTGCAGCTTGGACTCGTTCGCACCATGCGTGGCCTCACGCGCACATTCGGCTGCTTTGATGACGAAGAAATTGACGAATTGGCTATCGAGCGCTCGCTCGAGCAAGGACCGCAGGCACCCGCCCTTGGTGCCATTTATTGGATCCGTAAGCTCCAGGCGCGTTTCCTAGCCGGTGACTATGTCGCTGCAATCAATGCGAGGTCAAAGGCAGAGCCTCAAATGTGGACCATACCGACAGAAGGCTCAACAGCGGAATTCCACTTCTACGGTGCGCTGTCTCACTCTTGCCATTGCGACGGTTCAGCCGCGAGTGAAGTACAACTGCATCGAGATATCATAAGCGCCCATCACAAACACCTTCAGGCGTGGGCGATGAATTGCCCTGAAAATTTTGAACACCGAGCTGCTTTGGTTTCAGCCGAAATCGCACGGATTGACAATCGTGATGCAGAAGCAATGCGCCTCTACGAACTCTCCATACAATCCGCAGCGGTTAATGGTTTTGTTCACCATGAAGCGATCGCCTGCGAACTTGCGGGGCGGTTTTATGCTGCGCGTGGGTATGAGAGGATCGCAAAGACATATCTGAGAGATGCACGCTTCAACTATTTGCGTTGGGGAGCGGATGGCAAAGTGCGTCAACTTGGCGAGTTGTATCCCTATCTGAATGAGGAGGATGCAACTCGAGCCTTGTCCGGCACAAGCATAGGGGCGCCGATTGAGCATCTCGACCTTGCTACGGTGATCAAAGTCTCGCAGGCGGTTTCTGGTGAGATTGTCCTGCAAAGGCTCATTGATAAGCTCATGCGCACCGCAATTGAGCAGGCCGGTGCCGAGCGAGGTGTTTTGATTTTGCTCCGTGGCAATGAACCGCGGATCGAAGCAGAGGCGACAACGGCCAGTCAATTGCTTCTTGTGCATATGCATGAGCAAGCAGTGACCGCGGCAGCTCTCCCAGAGTCGGTGCTCCATTACGTCATGCGCACCGGTGAAAATGTCATTCTCGATAATGCCGCCGTCCAATCTTCATTTGCTAACGACCCCTATATCCGCGCACGCGGGTCGCGCTCCGTTCTGTGCCTTCCGCTAATCACTCAAGCCAAGCTCATCGGCATGCTCTACCTCGAAAATAACTTGGCGGCTGGCATCTTCGCGCGGGCCCGGAGTTCGGTGCTAAAGCTGCTTGCCTCGCAAGCTGCGATAGCGCTCGAAAACAGCCGTTTGTACCGTGATGTTCAGGAACGTGAAACGAAAATCCGGCGCCTGGTCGACGCCAACATTATCGGAATCTTTTTCTTCAGCCATGAGGGGGACATCCTCGAGGCTAATCATGCCTTTCTCGAGATAGTAGGTTACGACCGAGAGGATCTCGTCGCGGGCCGGATACGCTGGAGCGATCTAACTCCGCCAGACTGGAAAGAGCGCACTGCGCGCGCTCAGACAGAGATCCATTTTACAGGAGCTGTCCAAGCTTACGAAAAGGAATACGTCCGCAAGGACGGTACTCGCGTCCCGGTGCTGATCGGGGCGGCCGCGTTCAACGAGCAACAAGGTGTCGCTTTTGTCGTCGACTTGACCGAACGCAAGCGGGCGGAAGCCGAAGCCCGCGAAAGCGAACGGCGGTATCGCGAGACCCTAATCGATCTCGCACACGCCAATCGCCTCACCACAATGGGACAACTGACCGCCTCGATTGCGCATGAAGTCAACCAGCCGATCGCGGGCGTCATCAGCAACGCCGGGGCCGGGCTAAACTGGCTCAATGCTCAGCCGCCTAACTTAGAGCGGGTGCGGCAGACATTCGGTTTGATTATCAGAGATGGTACGCGAGCTGGAGAAATCATCGATAGGATTCGCGGGCTCATCAGGAAGTCGCCTCCACAGAAGGCCTCTTTGGCGATCAATGATGTGGTGCTTGAAGTTATAGCCATGACTCGCGCAGAGGTGATGAAGAATAGTGTCTCAGTGCAAACGCAACTCGGGGAAACCTTGCCGCTCATTCTGGCGGATCGAGTTCAACTCCAACAAGTGATCATCAATTTGATCATCAACGCAGCCGAGGCGATGAGCGGAGCAAAGGAGGGGGCGCGGGAGCTGTTGATTAGCACAGCTAGATCTGACTCAACTGGCGTACTGGTCAGCGTGCGAGATTCTGGTCCAGGATTGGGTTCGAATAGTGTGGAGCACCTCTTTGAGGCCTTCTACACCACCAAAGCGCAGGGTATGGGCATGGGCCTAGCCATCTGCCGTTCAATCATCGAGGCCCACGGAGGCCGGATGTGGGCGAGCGCGAAAGAGGCTCGTGGCGCCGTCTTTCAGTTCACGCTGCCTATAGAGCCGGGCGATACCGATCCCGCTCTACATGCCGATGGAATACCAGTTGCATGAGATGCGATGGGGGCGAAAAAAGAGTCTCGGCAAAGTCCGATCGCAAGCGTCCGTGCGGCTTCCAAAACAATCCTGCCCTTGCTCGGTCGACCTTGCCGCCGGGATAAATTGCAGGGGGCCAGTTGGAGCGAATCGAGCTAGGTTCCGGCAACGAGGTTTGGCGGGCGTTCCACAGGTCGAGGCGTTCAAGGATTTGAAGGCCGACCTGAAGGGACGTCGCCGTCTCGTCTCCACATTGACGGGAGAGGCCTATCTGCTGCACGCCTTAACAATGACTGGTCAAGTGGTGGAGGCGCTGGCGAAAGGCTGGCTTCTTCCGCATGAGGGGAGTGTTTGTCGGCACAGTTGCCTACCAATGCTACCGTGCTCGGCAGGCGGCTCGTTGCGGCCGCGATGCAGACCGGCGACGCCGACTTTGCACAGTTTCACGAAACCTCGGTCGCCATCAAGGACTCCATGCCTCCCATTCTAGAGGTGCTTCGACAGGTTGACACGACCTTCCGGGAGGTTCCGAGCCAGGCCGACGGAAGGGTCTCCACCCAGTTCGTATCGAGGGATACTCCAAGGTGGAGTTCTTGACGCCGAACCAATGGTCCGATGATCAGGCGGGCAAGCCTGTCCCGATGCCAGCGTTGGGCGGGGCGGCGGCACTTCCGCTCCGTTTCCTTGACTACCTGATCCACCAGCCCATCCGCGCGGTCCTGCTGCTTGGTGTGGGCGTGCCGGTTCTCATTTCGTCGCCGGAAAAATACGCCATCCATAAGCTCATCATCGGATCTCGCCGCAAGGAGGATCGCGATGCGACCGCAAAGAGTTCGAAAGATCGGCTTCAATCCAGATCGATCATCGAGGCAATGATTGCGAACCGGCAGCACGCCGATGTCGCCGCCGCGTTTGCGGAAGCATGGGATCGTGGCGATCAATGGAAAGCCGCAATCCGCACCAGCATCGCGACTTACGACGATGACTTCCGAACTTCGCTCCGATCCGAACTAGAGAAGGGCTTGGGTTGGACCTGGCCCAATACGCAACTAAGCTCTCCGAAGGGGAAACTTTTACAACAAATGAGTTGCTGATGGCAGCCGAGTAGAGCCTCGATCCGCAGGCGTCACATCGCTTTCGGCCGCAATTGCGGCGGCAGCTTTAGTTTGGCCCCAACGTGATCGGTTCGGCCATGGCTGCACCGCCGACCATGATGTAGCTGTTGGCTTGCCGATCACGCCAACGATCATCGATCGTGACCTGGGTACCGCGGGTCATCTCCATGACTATCAGTGGTTCGATGTGCTGCGCGTAGCTTGCAGCTCGTGGGCACAGGTAAGGACTTCCCCATCAGTTTCCCAAAAACGTGCGGTGCAAACGCAACTTGCGGAAACCTTGCCGCTCAGTCTGGCGGATCGAGCTCGTCTCCAACAAGTGGCTATCAATTTGATCATCAACGCGGCCGGGGCAATGAGCGGAGCAAAGGAGAGAGCGCGGGAGCTCTTGATTAGCACGGCTAGATCGCGCTCGACTGGCATACTGGTCAGAGTGCGACATTCTGGTCCAGGATTGGATTCGAATACCTGCTTCAGGCCTTCACCAAAGCCCAAGATCATTAAGGCCCAGGGCGTTGGACGGGCTCTCTGGTGAACGGAAGTTGTGGTGACGTCGAGGTGCCCCTTGCATCCCGCATTGGGCGGCGATGTACGCGGCGTGTAGGCGGCGCGCCCGATCCAGGATACAGCAACCGAAGGTAGATAATCTTTTCTGCTGTGTTCTTTACACCGGATCGTGCGCACTCTTGACGAGCAGACCGGCCTCGATCATCCCCTGATGAATGCGCGTGATCTCCGATCGCTCAATCTTCACCAGCGGCGGGCGCACTACTGCGCGCGGCAATTTACCGCACAGCACCAGCGCTTCTTTCATGCGGTTGTGCATGTCGACGAATGGATCAGCGTAGAACACTCGCATCAGCGGTTCGATGCGGTTGTTGAGCTGCCTTGCCTCGACGAAGTCGTTGCCCTTCACCGCGCGGAATAAGCGCGCTTGCAATTCTGGGATCACGCTGCCGGAGCCTGACAGCAATCCATTGCAGCCGAGCACCAGGGAAGATAACAGCCAGGCACTATGCGTGGTGAGCACATTCACGGGCCGCGGCAGATTCTGCAGCGTGCGCACGTGCCACTCGTGATGCGGCACGTTGCCGATCCAGTCCTTGATGGCGCGGATGGTCGGTACCTCCGCGCACAGCTTCAGCAGGTGTCCTTCGGATAGCCTTGACCGGTCGCGAGCGGATACTGGAACGCGATCAGCGGCAGGTCGGTCGCGTCGGCGATGCGCTTGAAATGTGCGAGCACCATTTGCGGCGACTGGCCGAGGGTGAACAGCGCCGGCGGGAATACCAAGAGTGCGGAAGCGCCGCCTTGTGTTGCCATGCGCGCAACGCGCGCCGCCTCAAGGCTGCCGTCGGCCCAGATGCCGTTGATCAGCGGCAGCTTGGTTCCGATCTCGTCCTGCGCGATGTCGAGCACCCGGCGCTGTTCGTCGAAACTGCAAGAGCCAACCTCGGTCGAGTGCGCATTGACGGTGATGGCCGAGAGGTCTTGCACAGATGCGACGTCTCGAAGGTGCTTACGGAAACTCACCTCGTCGATGGTGAGATCGCCATCAAATGGCAGCAGCACCGCCGGAATCGCGCCGTGCGGGACATAGTTCACATGTCGGGGCATGGCCCGCCTCCTATGCCTCATTATTTTCCGGCGTGAGCAAAGCAAACCGACTCGGAACCGCGGCAATGGGCGCCGAATTTCTATCCAGATTCCATGCCGTCTCGCGTGACCGCCAAATTGTACTGCCCGCCTTCAAGGCAGGCGAATTCCGACTAGAAGCAGCTGACGGCGGCGCGCATAAGGCGCGCCCTCTTATAGCATGTCGGTAACGATGGCCGCCAGACAGACGAAGACGACACCGTTTGCAAACCGATCGCCAGCTTCTTGACCAAAATCGGTCAGTTGTTTTCCATCAGGCCGTAGCCGTTCCTTTGGCAGATAGAACCGATAGGCCCCCCAATCTGGCTCGCCCAGCAGCATCGAAGTGCTGTCGCCACCCGAGTTGATGCCCATCCTAAAAATTCCCAACAAAAACGTCGTATCCAGCCAGTTGAGCGGCGATCTAAGTAAAAAAAGTTTGGCCGCTCACCTGCAGAAAGCACGGCTCCGTTCGGCGCCACGATATCGAGCCAAGCCCAAGACAAATTGCATGCCAGTTCGATTGCTGACCTGCCCAAACTCTTACGGATGATGCGCCCATGGTCTTGAGCTCGAATGAGCGCCTCCACAATATCCATGATGTAGATGCGGTACATCAATACAATGAATTTTACCAACCTTGTTGGATGTCGCATAAGAAGACGTCGGTTTGGAGAAAAGCCTCGGTCCCATCAGAATGATTATCGATCTTTGCCTAGGCGAGGAGAAACATTTTGGGTGTACGTCAGGCATCAAGCCACGCGCTGCAGTCTGGCCACTCACCTAGTGCCGCGCGGGTTCGGCGCGGCCGGCACCCCCCAAAGGGTTGGCCGTTGTTCTCCAAATCTTTGTATCGGGCCGAGCATTAGGTCGAATTCCTTGGACTCTGGTTCAATTGAACAGAAGAAAGAAACGCCAAATTTTGCTCGGAACGGACATTGGCCTTTTGTGGCTTAAGGTTAGCGGCGAATGCCCTCGCCGCAAATGGACCATCGGTGGTAGCCCTCCTGCTGCCGATGGAAGCTGGCGCGATGTTAGCAGCGTCGCTCCTCCCTAGACTGACTTTGCCCGGCCACTGAATGTGGCCGGGCCTCTTTTGTGTGCCGAGCGTGAGGGACAGCGTTGAGGCGGAGGTTTCGTAAATAAGCTATGCGCTTCGTTCTAACAGCATTGGCACCTCTGTTGTCGAGTTGGTCCTCCATGAATGAATCTCAGCGCAGCCAACGATCATGAAGTTCATTTTGGTAAATCACAGGACGCCAAGCAGTTCGTCTATCTGCACCGAGTGTCATCGATGCTTGGAGACAGGTTACTTGCGAGATATGTCCACGCGACAGCCCTATTGTGACTACGGTTGTTATCTTCGCTACCGGGAGAAGATGCTATGCGTCCCATGGTTTGCGATAAAATGCGGCATCCATCGGCTCGCGCATGACTATTCGAATTGCATCGAAGCGGTCGTTTGCTTTGCTGTTTTCACGTGCTGGTATTCGATCGCTCTTACCGAAGGCGCGCTGCGGCTTGGGGAAATGGGACTGCTGAAGCGACCTCGCGCGTAAGCGTGCATGAAGATAACGGCACATCGCTGAGCCGAAATCATCAATCTTCTCGAATAGTTGTTTTAGTATCTTGGGCGATCGCGTGTGCAGAACAATGAAGCTGCGTTGAAAGTTATCTTTGAGGTTGGGGGATATTGATCCGCATGTGCGGGATTGTCGGCATTCTCGGGCTCGAACCGGTTGCAGAGCAATTGGTGGATTCGCTCAAGCGGCTTGAATATCGCGGCTACGACTCCGCGGGTGTTGCCACGCTCGAAGGCGATCACCTGGAGCGCCGCCGCGCCGAAGGTAAGCTGAAGAACCTCGAGGCACGGCTGCGTGACAATCCGCTGAAAGGGACGACCGGCATCGGTCACACCCGCTGGGCCACCCACGGCAAGCCGACCGAGCACAATGCCCATCCGCACGCCACCGAACGCGTCGCGGTGGTCCATAACGGCATCATCGAGAATTTCCGCGAGCTACGCGAGGAGCTCGAGGCGAAGGGCACGGTATTCCGCACTGAGACCGACACCGAGATCGTGCTGCATCTGGTCGACGATCTGCTCACCCGTGGCAACAAGCCGGTCGAGGCGGTGAAGCTCGCGTTGCGCCGGCTGCGCGGCGCGTTCGCGCTCGGCTTCATCTTCCCGGGCGAGGGCGACCTGATGATCGGCGCTCGCAACGGTCCGCCGCTCGCGGTCGGCTACGGCGACGGCGAGATGTTCCTGGGCTCGGACGCGATC
>NZ_JBANBK010000078.1:0-41516 GCF_053572325.1 Bradyrhizobium sp. UFLA05-112
CACTACGGCCTGTTCGCCAAAGGCGCATGCGCCGGCAACGTCGCACGCGCCCGTGAGCTGCTCGCTGCTGCAAAACCTGAGGGACGGCCCACCGTTGCCGCCGTCGATCCCGACAAGCCACCTTGTCCATGTTGTGGCGGTCGCATGGTCGTCATCGAGGTCTTCGCGCGTGGCGCAACGCCACGGCATCGGCCGACAGCTCCAGCGAACCGCATCAGGATCGACACCTCATGACCGCGCCACAGTCCTGCAAATCCGTTCGTCGTGCTCGCAGGCCCTCGACCGGCCACGGCAGAGCGCGCCCGCATATCCGCCAGCCGTCGCAAATCGTCGGGCAACCTATGCAGTTCGACGTCACCCGTCGCTCATTCGTCAGCCGTGTCATCGTCCCACGACTCGTTGCATCGGCTCGACCCAAATCCGCCAGCGCGCCCGCGGCACTCAAATCCCCATAGCGCCTGCGGCACGGCCTTACGTTCCCTCAAGCGCGGTTTCCTCCCTTGGAGGCTTTCGGACGCCGGCCGCCGAATACGCCGCCCCGTCCCTCATGCGGCCGGCATCCGAAACCCTTCACAGAAGCGGAATACGCCAAACACCGATGATCTGGGGTAGTATGTTCCTAGCCGCAGATAATAGGAAGGTCACATGACGCATTACATTATCTACTTCAACCAGCAATGGGTCGGCGATCACTCCGAAGAGTGGTTTCGGTCTCGCGGACCATTGGCTAGGGCAGTCGTGGCCGAGATGAAGGAAGCGGGCGTGCTCATCTTCGCCGCGGGAGTAGATGAAGATCTGAGCAAGGCTTTCAATGCCAATAACATCAGCGGCGAACTGAGGTTTAGCGAAGGTCGGTATTCCAACGCCCCGGAATATCTCGGTGGCTTCACGGTCGTTGATGTCTCCGAACAAGAGTCGGCGAAGTTTTGGGCCGGCAAGCTCGCAATCGCTTGTGGCTGGCCGCAAGAGGTCCGGCCACTCCATGTGTGACGGCGGCACGATGTGAGTCCGAACCTACGCTGAGATCGATGGCTGAACGTTTCGCGTCGTTCATGATGACTGGCTTGGGTCACAAGCAGCGGTCAAGGCAAGCACACCCCGGCGTCCGGTTTTACCGCCGACAGCCGACATCGCAATAAGCGCTGTTCGGCCTGGGGCCACTTCCGGACTCACGCATTGCAGTAGACCGGGTGCTATTCAATCACCTCGTCGGCGACGGCCAGCAACGTGGGAGGCACGTTAATGCCAAGCGCTTTAGCGGTCTTAAGGTTGATAACGAGGGTAAACTTGCTCGCCTGCTCGATCGGGAGATCGCCGGGCTTCGCGCCATGCAATATTTTCCCGGCATAGGTGCCCGCATGATGCACACCATCGAGCGGGTCGGGCGAATAGCTCATCAGAACTCCGGCCTGTCCCCAGAACGGATAGGGAGCGACACTTGGCTTTCCGGAGGCCGTGACGGAATTTATGACGCGTGAAACATCAGCGCTCATCAGAGGCTCGCCCGAGATGTAGAACGCGCTCACGTCATCCCGAAGCCCCGCTGCAACGGCGCTGTCCAGATCGTCAAAGGTGTTGAGATCGTAGTGAACGACCTCAAAGCCCAACTGGGCGGACACCTTTTGCAGCGCATCTTTCTCCTGCATCGCCAATACCCCGTTGGCGGGCGCTATCATGCCGAGGCGCACCAGATTTGGGACAAGCTCCTTGAAGAACGCGATCCGCTTTTGGGTGATCGTTTCTTCGCCACCGGCTGCGTTCATGACGTTTCCGGTGAGCAACCCGCCCGGGTGCGTATAGCTTGGGACTATGCCTAGCGCGACGAGGTCGGCAGCAACGTTGCAAAAAACAAGCGGCAGCGCTGGAAAAGATCGACGAAACTCATGAAACACTTCGCACTGACGCACAATATTCGGCGGTGTCTTTTCTCCGCGGTATGATCCTTCCGTGCACAACACTGAGTCTACCAAGCCATAGAGAGAGCCATTCACGACGATGACGCGTGCATTGAGCGCGCCCAATTCCCTAGCAAACTGAGGATAACGATCTACGTCTCCTTCGGCGGACCGCACGGCAAGGGAATAGTTCGTCCCTTCGACGAAACCCTCCTCCTGAAGGCCCTTCCGGAGCATGGTAATTCTATCTTTGGAGTTTGAGGTCTCCAGCCGTTGCACCGGCAAAAACCCGACCAACGGCATGTCCGTTTTCTTCTGGGCATAGCCCGGTCGAGGAATACTCAGCGCGGTCGCGCCGATCAGTCCGATGAAATCACGCCGGTGCATGCGGACCTCCACGGATTTCAACGCGACAGTTTAATTGTCCAAACTTGAACTTGAAAGACGTGCGGGTTCGGCCGCAGCAAATATTGTTGGGTTGCCGATGTCTGAAGTGGGTTAAAACGGTAGGGCCAGGCCGAGTATATAAGTTCGGCGTCGCTTTCGAGAGCCGCCCTAAGCGTCAAGACGGCCTGAACAAAAGGCCCCGACGATGTTGCACGTCGGGGCCTTCAAGATCATCAGGCCGGTTACCTCCGCCGTACCTTCCGATCTTTGATGTCGTCGATTAGCACATGCCATCTAGTGTAAGATGTGGCGTTGATGCGCCGTGACGCCGATCACATTCCGCCCGAAGACGGCTCGCCCACCGGCAGGCCAACGGCCGGCACCGACTATCCCGTTTTCGGGGACGGTCGCGACCGGTTCCGTTGTAATGTGCACGCCGTCAACGGGCCAAGAGGGGAACGCGGAGAACCTTGAAGCCCTTAATTTCAGGGAATGCTTCTGCCGCGTCGGCGGAAACTAGTTTTAATACTACGGCTTGTACGTCTCCGCTGATAAGTCGATCTAGCGAGGCGCCGTCGCCAACCGAAAGCTGAGCGTTCATGGCACCGCCGGCCTCCAAAGCGGAGCGGATGTCCTGCTCAACCGCGGACTGAGCCTTGTCGATTGCAACATTTTGGCCCTTGAGCGCGGCGACCGATTTTACATCCGGTCGGGAGAGCAGGAGCGCGACCAAAGGTATCGAGACATTGACGTCGCCAGCCTTGGTCTCATCCGCGCGATCATTGCCCGGCGCCTTCGGCGTTTCGGCGTTCGTGATTTGCTCGGCGATCGCCAACGCAGCCATGATCAACTCCTGAGGAGATCTCTCTTTTGGAGGATTGCTGGTCTCCACGGCAGGCGGAGCATTTCCGGTTTCGGGAACAGGCGGAGACTCCGGAGTTGTGATGAGCCACGGCGGAGGGGTTCTCGGCCTTGGAGGAGGCGGCGGTTTCGGAGTCGCGGCGAGCGAGGCCCGAAAATCGCGGGTCTTCTTCCGAGACTGCGCATCGACCGAGGTCGACTCACCGCGCTTCGAAATGCGTTTGCGGGGAGCTTCCATCGACGCCTTGCCGACGGATGTGTTCGCGGCCCCCTTGGCAGAAGCCTGGCTCGCCTTAAGCGTCCGCCGGCTCCACGCCATATAGGACTGGCATGGGAGGTTGCACGGCACCCCATCGATGTAAACGGTGCCGGGAGGGTCGAGCGGGTGAGCGAATGCCCCTCCAACAAGACCAACACTTACAAAGGCTACAATTGCCCATCGTTTCATTGAAATTACTCCTGTTACACAATTGAAATTTGTCGTCCTCGATCGTTGCCGAGCGCGAACTAAAATCAGTGGCCGATGTGCAGACGGAGATAAATTGTCAGAGACGTTGACTTGCAATTCAGACCAAATAACGGCCTGACGCCTAGGATCGCCAATCGACGTCTGCATGTATCGGCGCCCACCGCCGCGCGGGCACGCCGTCGAGTTCGCGCAAAGGAACCTAACGCAATCTATCGACTGCTACGTGTCATGCCAATGTCGGCCTTGGGATCAAACTGCGAATTAGCGGGGAGGGCCCTTCTTGGCGCACATCCGCCTGCGATGGTCTTACACCGTTTCTTCGCCGTCCTAGCCGGACCTCTCGCCCCGGGATGAATGGCCAGGACTCTTCCGCAGCGGGCGCGTGCTGTCGCGCAACGCCAGCGTGGCGGGAAGCTGGATGTTCTTCCGTGGACCCGCCCTGCCGGTCGTCATCAGCGCGATCAATTCGGCGGCCGCTGCGGCACCGAGGTCGCGGCGCGGCTGGACGACGGTCGTCAAGGTCGGCTCGCAATAGTCGGCATAGGCAATGCCGTCGAAGCCGAAGACGGAGAGATCGGTCGGGACTTGGAGGCCGGCCGCCTGCACGGTCTTGATCAGGCCGATCGCCATTTCGTCGTTGGCCGCAAACAGCGCGGTCGGACGCGCTGCGGACTCGAGCGCCAGCATCGTCCGGCCGGCCTCGACACCGGTGCGGAAGGTGAAATCGCCAGGCAGGATCAAGCCTGAATCAGCCGCAATCCCCGCCTCGCGCAAGGCCTGCCGATAGCCTTCGAAACGCTGCTGCTCCAGAATATTGGATTTTGGTCCCGACAAATAGGCGATGTTTGTGTGTCCCAGTTCGACCAGATGTCGCACCGCCTCGCTGGCGGTGCCGACATTGTCGATTGTGACTTGGGGGAAGCTTTCGCCGGAAATGTACTCGCAAGCTGCGACGAGCGGCACGCGCGCGTCGCGCAGGTCGCGGTCGGGGCTGCGCATCACGTGGCCGCACAAGAGCAGCACGCCGTCGGCCTGGCCGGCGCAAACCAGGTCGACATAGCGCGCCTCCTTCTCCGGCGATCCGGCCAGACTGGCGATGATGAGTCCATAGCCGGCGGTCGACAGGGTGTCGTCGATGCCCTGCAAAACCTCGGCAAAGAACGGGTTGGCGATGTCCGGCACCGCCACCAGGACCACCATGGTTTTCCGTGCGCGCAGGTTCCTTGCAGAAATGTTCGGCGTGTAGCCGGTCTCGCGCACCGCAGCGAGCACGCGTGTGCGGGTTTCCTCGATCACGATCTCAGGGCGCGCCAGCGTCCGGCTGACGGTCGCCACCGAAACTCCCGCCAGCCGGGCGACATCGGCGATCTTGGTCACTTTTTGGCGCGTCACTCTGTTTCGTTTTGCCATAGAGAGGCTCGCAATCTCACTGCCATGACCGGGCTTGCAAAATTCCAGGGTTCTGCTATCGTGAATATGTAATCGATTACATTCGGTAGAGCAACAACGAGCCCGTAAGGGCCGCAAGCCGAATACACCGCCTGCAAAAGGCGCATCCGGGAGGGAATGATGAAGCGCACGCTGTTCGCATCGGTGGCGATCGTCGCCACGACCTTTTCGATGACATTGGCCTCTGTGCCGGTCTCCGCAGAAGAGATGAAAGCCGAGGTCATTCATTGGTGGACCTCCGGTGGCGAGGCCGCTGCAGTGAAAGTATTTGCCGATCAGTTCACCAAGGCCGGTGGGACGTGGATCGATAGCGCCGTGGCCGGTGCCGCCAATGCGCGAAACGCCGCGATCAGCCGTACCGTCGCCGGCAATCCTCCGACCGCGATGCAGCTCAACACCGGCAAGCAATTCGACGAGCTGGTGGAGGGCGACCTGCTCGCCGATGTCGACGCGGTTGCAACTGAGGGCAACTGGAAAGGCGTGATGCCCGCCGCGATCGTTGCCGCGGCGACTCGCAACGGCAAGATGTACGCGGTGCCGATCAACATCCACGGTCAGAATTGGCTCTGGTACAACAAGGCTGTGCTCGCCTCCGTCGGCGCCGCCGAGCCGAAGACCTGGAATGACGCTCTAGCCATTCTCGACAAGCTTAAGGCGGAAGGCAAGGTGATCCCGCTGGCCTTCTCGGGCCAGAAGAACTGGGAACAAAACCTGTTCAACTCGGTCATGATCGGCGTCGGCGGCGCGCAGATGTGGACCGGCATTCTCGGCAAGCATGATGTGTCGCTGGCGCGGAGCGCCGAGTTCAAGACGGTCGCTGTCACCTACAAGAAGCTCAAGGACTATGTCGATGCCGGCGCGCCCGGCCGCAACTGGAATGACGCGACCAACCTCGTCATCCAGGGCAAGGCCGGAATGCAGATCATGGGCGACTGGGCCAAGGGCGAATTCGTCGCGGCGGGCAAGGTCGCCGACAAGGACTATGGCTGCACGGTGTTGTCTAATGGCAGCGGCGGTTATGTGATGGGCGGTGACGTGTTCGTATTTCCGAAGGCGAAGGACCCATCCACCACCAAGGCGCAGATGGCATTGGCGAGACTGATGTTGGCGCCAGAGACTCAGATCCAGTTCGCGCTGAAGAAGGGCTCGATCCCGGTGCGCAACGATGTCGATACGTCCGCACTGGACGCTTGCGCCCAAAAAGGCATGCGCTACGTCGCAGACAAGGCTCAGCAAATGCCGTCCGGCGACATGCTGGCGCCGCCGGCGCTGATCGGCGCGCTCCAGGATGCCATCTCGCAATATTGGAACACCAACATGAGCGCCGATGAATTCACCGGCAAGGTCGCTGCAGTGCTGAAGTCCCAGGAGTGATGTACCACAGAAGGCGGCCGACGAACCGTCGGCCGCCTTTCCTTCCTGTCGATCTCTCTTCAATCCGGCGATGCGATGCGTCTTTCGCTGAACTCCCGACTTTCCGCGCTCTCTGCGCTCTTGCCGGCGCTGATGGTGATGCTCATCGTCTATATCGGTGCCACCAGTTGGACCGTGTGGATGTCGCTGACCAATTCGCGCATGCTTCCGAACAGCAACTTCGTTGGGCTTCGGCAATACGAGATGTTGTTCAATAACGATCGCTGGATCACCTCGGTCCACAACATCGTTATCTATGGTGTGCTGTTCGTTTCGCTCGCGCTTCTGATCGGCTTCCTGCTGGCGGTTGCGATCGACCAGCGGGTGAGGGCCGAAGACACGATCCGCTCGATCTATCTCTACCCCTATTCGATGTCCTTCGTCGTCACGGGCTTGGTCTGGCAATGGCTGCTCAACCCGACGCTCGGCATCCAGCATGTGCTGCGCAGTTGGGGTTTCGAAGGCGCGACCTTCGACTGGATCGTGCGGCCGGAGACTGCGATCTACTGCCTGGTCATCGCGGGCGTCTGGCAGGCTTCCGGACTGGTGATGGCGATCATGCTCGCCGGGCTGCGCGGCGTCGATGACGAGATCTGGAAGGCGGCGCGGGTCGATGGTCTGCCGAAATGGCGGGTCTATGTGTCGATCATCATTCCGATGATGGGTGCTAGCTTTGCGACCGCCGCGGTGCTGCTGTCGACGGCCGTGGTGCGCCTCTACGACCTCTCGGTATCTATGACCAATGGCGGCCCCGGCATTGCCTCGGAGGTACCCGCCAAATTTGTCATGGATCATCTGTTCGAGCGCGCCAATATTGGTCTTGCAACGGCGGCGGCGACCACCATGCTGATCACGGTGATCGCGGTGGTCGCCCCCTATCTTTACTGGCGTGCGGGCAGGGGAGAGATGCGATGACCGCGGTGGCGCAGGCTCTGCCCGCGGCGCGGCGGCCGAAGCGCATGAGCCCGGCGCGCTGGGGCCTTTATGCCTTTATCCTCATCACCGCGCTCTACTTCCTGCTGCCGCTCTATGTGATGGTCGTCACCTCGCTGAAGCCGATGGCGGAGATCCGGCAGGGCAATCTGCTGGCCTTGCCGGCAGCCCCTGATATCGAGGCGTGGATCAAGGCCTGGACCTCGGCCTGCACCGGGCTGACCTGCCAGGGCATCAAGGTCGGCTTTTTCAACTCGTTGCGCATCCTGGTGCCGTCAGTTTTCATCTCTATCCTGATCGGCTCGCTTACCGGCTATGCGCTGTCGCTCTGGCGCGTGCGCGGCGCCAACATCCTGTTCGGCGCGATGATGGTGGTGGCCTTCATTCCGTATCAGGTGTTCATCTACCCCCTGGTGCGCGTGTTCTCCTTCACAGGGCTCGGGCAGTCGCTCCTGACCATCGTGATCGTCCACACGATCTTCGGCCTTCCCACCATGACGCTGCTGTTCCGCAACTACTTCGCGTCGCTGCCGGTCGAGTTGTTCAAGGCCGCCCGCGTCGACGGC
Source organism: Bradyrhizobium sp. UFLA05-112 (assembly GCF_053572325.1). Lineage (NCBI taxonomy): Bacteria > Pseudomonadati > Pseudomonadota > Alphaproteobacteria > Hyphomicrobiales > Nitrobacteraceae > Bradyrhizobium > Bradyrhizobium sp. UFLA05-112. The sequence goes on from NZ_JBANBK010000078.1 coordinate 7,974, forward strand.
GCCGGCTTCTACCAGATCTACGCGCAGATCATGATGCCGATGGCCACCCCCATGATTGTGGTCGCGGTGATCTTGCAGACCACTGGCATCTGGAACGATTTCATCCTGGGGCTCGTCTTCGCCGGCCGCGACAATTTGCCGATGACTGTGCAGCTCAATAACATCGTCAATTCGACGCAAGGTGAGCGCGCCTACAATGTCGACATGGCGGCGACGCTGTTGACCGCGCTGTTGCCGCTCGCCGTCTATTTCGGCTCCGGCCGTTGGTTCGTGCGCGGTATCGCCGCTGGCGCTGTAAAGGGCTAACGCAACATGCAGCAGTCGAACGTCGACATCAGGAGCCTGCAGATCGGCTTTGGCGGCCTGAAGGTGCTGGAGAATCTTGATCTCCACGTGGAGGCGTCCGAGTTCCTCGTGCTGCTTGGGCCGTCCGGCTGCGGCAAGTCGACATTGCTCAACGCGATCGCAGGATTAATCGACGTCAAGGGTGGCGAAATCCATATCGGTGGCCGCGATGTCACCTGGGCAGAACCGAAGGATCGCGGCATCGCGATGGTGTTCCAGAGCTACGCGCTCTATCCGCGCATGAGCGTGCGAGGAAACATGTCGTTCGGGCTGAAGGTCGCGGGCACGCCGCAGAGCGAGATCGAGCGCCGCCTCAGTGAGGCCGCGCAGATGCTGCGGCTCACCAGTCTCCTCGACCGCCGTCCCAGCGAGCTCTCCGGCGGCCAGCGTCAGCGTGTCGCGATCGGACGGGCGCTGGTGCGCCATGCCGGAGTCTATCTGTTCGACGAGCCGCTCTCCAATCTGGATGCCCAGCTGCGCGCCGAGCTCAGGGTCGAGATCAAGCGGCTGCATGCACGGCTTGGCGCAACCATGATCTACGTGACGCACGACCAGATCGAGGCGCTGACGCTCGCGGACCGCATCGCGGTCATGCAGGGCGGCGTGATCCAGCAGCTCGACACGCCAAAGAAGATCTATCGCGAACCGGTGAACCGGTTCGTCGCCTCCTTTGTCGGCTCGCCCGCGATGAACTTCATTCCCGGTCGGCTCGCGCGCGGCAGCGAGGTCGGATTCATCGCCGGTGTAAACCGGTTTGGCTTGAACGGCTACGTGTTCCGCGGCCAGCCGACGGACGCGCCGGTCGTTCTCGGCATTCGGCCCGAGCATATCGAGGTTGCCGCATCCGACGACCCATCCTCCGTGTCCGCGCGCGTCGAGATGGTTGAGCCGATGGGCGCCGACACGCTGATCTGGTGTCGCCTCGCCGACGGCACCGCCTTCTCCTTCCGCCATGACGCCGACGCGCAGGTACATGTGGGCGACACGCTCACCGTCCGCTTCCCCGCCGATACCCTGTCGCTGTTCGATGAGACGAGCGGACAGCGCCTCTGAAATCCATCTATCCCTGACGAAAGCAAGACATGACCAGGCCCATCGACCAATTATCCATCCAGCTCTATTCCGCTCGCTCCATCGCCCCGCTCGAAGCGCAATTCGCGCTGCTCTCCAGCCTAGGCTACACGATGGTCGAGCCTTGGGGTGGGCTGTTCAACGAACCCGAGAGCCTGAAGCGGCTGCTCGGGCGCCACGGCATGACCGCGCCGAGCGCCCATGTCGGTCTCGACCGCTTGCGCGAGGATGCGGTCGGCACGGCGAGGATGTGCAAGGAGCTTGGCATCGGGACCATCTTCGCCCCGGCTCCGCCATTGGGTGAACGCGAGGGCGACGAAAAGCAATGGCGCGGCATCGGGCGCGAGCTTGCCGAGATCGGAAGGGCAGTGACCGGCGAGGGGCTCAAATTCGGCTGGCACAACCATCATTGGGAATATGGCCGCAGCGGGAGCGGCAAGACCTATCTCGAATGCCTGTTCGAAGAGGCGCCCGACCTCGTCTGGGAGGCCGATCTCGCATGGATCGTGCGCGGTGGCGGCGATCCGGTCGCCGAGATCAAGAAGCATGCTCAGCGTCTGGTCGCTTGCCACATCAAGGATCTCGCGCCATTGGGACAATGCACTGATGAGGATGGCTGGGCCGATCCCGGCCACGGCACCATGAATTGGCCGGCGCTGCGCGCTGCGATGAAGGAGGCCGGGGTCCGCCTGCTCGTCGCCGAACACGATAAGCCGAACGACGTTGCCCGCTTCGCGCGTCGGGCGCGCGAGACCGTGTCGTCGTGGACGTGATGGGGAGCGGATCATGAGCAAGCTCGGAGTCGGCATCGTCGGATGCGGCAACATCTCGACGATCTACATGCACAACATGCCGAAATTCCGCGATCTAAGGCTGGTCGCCTGCGCCGATCAGCGGCCAGAGGCTGCACAAGCCCAGGCGGCGAAGTTCGAGATCGAGGCGTTGTCGATCGACGCGCTGCTGGCGCGTCCCGATATCCAGATCATCGTCAATCTCACCACGCCGGATGCACATTTTGCGATAAGCCACGCTGCGTTGACTGCAGACAAGCACGTGTTCGGCGAGAAGCCGATTACGGTCGAGGCCAACGATGCGGCGACGCTGGTGGCGGAGGCGGCTCATCGCGGCCTGAAGCTCGGCTGCGCGCCGGATACCTTCCTTGGCGGCGGCGGGCGTATGGCGCGCGAATTCGTGGATGTGGGGCGGATCGGCAAAGTGCTCTATGGCACCTGCTTTCTCATGTCGCATGGCATGGAACACTGGCACCCCGATCCGACCTTCTTCTTCAAACGGGGCGGAGGGCCGATCCTTGACATGGGTCCGTATTACCTTGCGGCCCTCATCAACCTGTTGGGTCCCGTTGCGCTGGTGCAGGGGCGTGCGAGCGCCGGCTTCGCCACGAGGCTCGTCACCTCGAAGGGGCCAATGAACGGCAAGACCATCGCGGTGGAAACGCCGACGACGGTGATGTCGTTGCTGCATTTCGAGTCTGGTGCCGATATCATCTTCGCGATGAGTTGGGACGTCTGGAAGCACGGACATCCGCCGATCGAGCTCTACGGCACCGAGGGTTCGCTGCGCGTGCCGGATCCCAACTTCTTCGGCGGCGCGGTGCAATACACCGAGAAGGGCGGCGACTGGATCTCGGTCCTGGCCGACGACCGGCCGTTCGGCAGGCCCAACTGGCGCTCGCCGAATTGGGCCGATCACATGCCGAACCAGGCCAACTATCGTTGTCTGGGTGTCGCCGAACTCGCGAGTGCTGTGCTGAGTGGCACGCCACACCGCTCCTCCGGTGCTCTGGCGGGCCACGCGCTGGAGGTGAAGCACGCGATCCTCAAGGCCAGCGTCGAAGGTGGAGAGATCGCGGTGCGCTCGCGCGTCGAGCGACCGGCGCCGCTGTCCGATGTCGATGCGATGGCGTTGTGGGCGGGGGAGACGTTCTGACGCGGGACAGTCCCAGGATGTGATTGCCGCCCGGTCTGGGCATTGGGATGAAATGCCCGCTCTGTCTCCTGGAACGAGCAAGGGAGGCGAGTTTTGGTGGGGTATCGAGCTCAGCGGGCGCGTGCTGCTGGAGCGTCCAGGATGGAAGGAAGCATTCGATGAAGATGATCAAGGGACCGGCGATATACCTCGCCCAGTTCGCGGCCGACGCGGCGCCGTTCAACTCCTTCGACTCGATCTGCGGTTGGGCAGCCTCGCTCGGCTACAAGGGGGTTCAGATTCCGAGCTGGGATGGGCGGCTCTTCGACCTGAAGAAAGCTTCGGAGTCGCAGGAGTACGCCGAAGAGGTGAAGGGGATCGCGGCTCGCCACGGGCTTGCGATCACCGAGCTCTCGACCCATCTCCAGGGCCAGCTCGTTGCCGTTCACCCTGCTTATGACGCGGCATTCGACGGCTTCGCCGTGCCGGAAGTGCGTGGCAACGCCAAGGCCCGCACCGAGTGGGCAGTCGATCAGGTCAAGCGCGCGATCTTGGCCTCCAGGCGGCTCGGGCTCACTGCACAGGCGACCTTCTCAGGCGCGCTTGCCTGGCCCTATGTCTACCCCTGGCCGCAGCGTCCGGCCGGCCTCATCGAGACTGCCTTCGACGAGCTTGCCAGGCGCTGGCGGCCGATCCTCGACTATGCCGACGAGCATGGCGTCGATCTCGCCTACGAGATCCACCCGGGCGAAGATCTTCACGATGGTGTTTCCTATGAGATGTTTCTTGAGCGGGTAAAGGGCCACAAGCGCGCGAACCTGCTCTACGACCCGTCGCACTTCGTGCTGCAGCAGCTCGACTATCTCGACTACATCGACATTTACCACCAGCGCATAAAGGCATTCCACGTCAAGGACGCCGAGTTCAACCCGACGGGCCGCCAGGGTGTCTATGGCGGGTTTCAGAGCTGGGTCGACCGTGCCGGCCGCTTCCGATCGCTCGGCGATGGCCAAGTCGATTTCGGCGCCATCTTCTCGAAGCTCACGCAATACGATTACGACAGTTGGGCGGTGCTCGAGTGGGAATGTGCGATGAAACATCCCGAGCAAGGCGCGCGCGAGGGGGCCGAGTTCATCAAGAGCCATATCATCCGGGTTACAGAGAACACCTTCGACGATTATGCGGGCTCCGGCGCCGATGCCGCAGCGAACCGCAGGATGCTCGGCATCTTCTGAGCGAGGAGAAGAAAATGACTATCGAAGCAAGCCACGAAGCCGTCGATCGCGGTCGTATCCGGCTCGGCATGGTCGGCGGCGGCCAGGGAGCCTTCATCGGCGCAGTCCACCGCATCGCCGCTCGCCTCGACGACCAGTTCGAACTTGTGGCCGGCGCGCTCGCGTCGGATCCGGTCCGAGCCAAAGCCTCCGCGAAGGAACTCGGTATCGCCGACGACCGTGCCTATGGCTCCTTCGAGGAGATGGCGAAGGCGGAAGCCGCGCGAGCGGACGGCATCGAGGCGGTCTCGATCGTGACGCCCAACCACATGCACGGTCCGGTCGCGAAGATCTTCCTGGAAGCCGGAATTCATGTGATCTGCGACAAGCCACTGACGACGACCGTCACTGAAGCCGAGGAGCTGGTGGCGCTGGTCAGGAAGACGGGCAGGGTCTTCGTGGTGACGCACAATTACACGGGCTATCCCATGATCCGACAGGCGCGGGCCATGGTCGCGAACGGCGATCTCGGCGAGATCCGTCTTGTCCAGGCGGAGTATCTGCAGGATTGGTTGACGGAGCGATTGGAGGCCGGCGGCCAGAAGCAGGCGGCGTGGCGCACAGATCCCACCCGTGCCGGCGCCGGCGGATGCATCGGCGACATTGGCACCCACGCCTATAATCTCGCCTGCTTTGTCACCGGGCTCGAGCTCGACGAACTGCTCGCGCAACTGTCGACCTTCGTCGAGGGACGGCGCCTCGATGACGATGTCCAGATCCTTCTCAAGTGGAAAGGCGGCGCCAAGGGCATGCTGTGGGCGAGTCAAGTCGCCGTCGGCAACGAGAACGGCCTGACACTGCGCGTCTACGGCAGCAAAGGTGGACTCGAATGGACGCAGGAGAACCCGAATCACCTCTGGTTCACGCCTTACGGCGGGCCCAGGCAGCTTCTGACCCGCGGCGGCGCCGGCGCCAAGGGCGAGGCGGCCCGCGTTACCCGCGTTCCTTCCGGTCACCCCGAAGGCTATCTCGAAGGTTTCGCAACAATCTATGCTGAGGCAGCCCGCGCCATCCGCGCGGCAAGGGCCGGCGAAGAACCGGATCCTGAGGTGATCTTCCCGACCGTTGAGGATGGCCTGGCAGGCGTGAAGTTCATCGATGCTGCGGTGAAGTCCTCAGCGTGCAAAGGCGCGTGGGTTCGAATGACATAACTGCCGGCGCGTGCAACGAACGGAGCCCTCATGTTTGGGGTTTCGGCCGCTATGGTGTTTGCCGTTATACAGTGGTTGGTTTTGGCCAGGTTCGAGGACCTTAGGTAGTTCCAATTAACTGCTCTGCCGATGCAGCAGGGTGAAACGCGTGTCGATGACGGCCTGCTCCCGCTCGCCGTCGGGGTGAGAGATCCTTGCGATGATCAGCCGCGCGGCTTCCTTCCCGATCAGGTCGCCAGGCGGGCGGATGGTCGTCAGCGACGGATTGGCGGCCGCGCTGAAGCTCATGTCGCCGAAGCCCACCACCGACAGGTGCTCGGGGATTGCGATGCCGAGGCGCTGGCACTCGAAGATCACGCCGAGGGCGATGTGGTCGTTGGAGCAGGCAATCCCGTTCACGTTCGGAAAGCGATGCAGGGCCTCGCCGAGCAGCATGGCGCCGACCTCGGCGCTCGCCGGCGCGGGATGCTGAATGATCTCCGCAGTGACGTCCGGTACGTTCCGCGCCGTCTCGACGAAGCCCTGGGCGCGCCGCGCAGCGCGACGATCCTCGTGCAGGCGGGCGCCAAGAAACAGCAATCGCTTGCGTCCTCGCTGAACGAGATGCGACGCGGCGGCGCGACCGACCTGGTCGTGGTGAAAACCGACCGCCATGTCCATGGTCTGGGAACCGAGCTCCCAGATTTCGACAACCGGCACCTTGCTGTCGCGCAATAGCCTGCGCGTTGCGGCGCTGTGGGAGAGGCCGGTCAAAACGATGGCGGCGGGGGCCCAGGACAGTGCCGTGCGCACCAGACTTTCCTCGTCATGCTCCTTGTACTCGGTGTGGCCGAGCATCACCTGCAGTCGCTGCTTGCCGAGCTCTTCCTGCATGGCGGCGACGGTCTCGGCAAAGAACGCATTGCGGACGGATGGCACGATGATGCTCACGACGCGCGATGAGGCCGCGGCCAGGCCGCCGGCCATCAGGTTCGGCACGTAGTCGAGCGCCTCGATGGCGCGTGCGATCGACTCGCTCGCCGCCGCCGAAACCGCAGCGGGCTTCCTGAAATAGAGGGATACCGTGGACGGCGAGAGCTCGGCGCGCGCCGCCACGTCCATGATCGTGACCCGTTGCATCTTGCGCCGGGTGCGTGTGGGCTTTGGTGCCGCCATTCCCTTGATGGCTCCAACAATAATAGCGCTATTATGTAGCCGAGGCTTTGTCGCGATACAATCTATTTCTCCTTATCAGAAGAATACTATGATTATAGTCAGATGCATACGATAGTGTTCCATCTCCTAACTCGCCGTACAGAGCTGGAGTCTGTGAGCCTTTTTGTGGCCGTTGATTTGCGAAAATCGTAGCGCTACCATTGGCTACCGCGGCTTCAAGGATGCGGGACGGGAGAACAGGTCTCATGGCTTCGGTCAGCCTGCGCAAGCTCGAGAAAAGCTATGGCGCGTTTCGCGTCGTCAAGACCATCGACCTCGAGATCGCCGACGGCGAGTTCGTGGTGCTGGTTGGCCCGTCGGGCTGCGGCAAATCGACGACGCTGCGGATGATCGCCGGACTCGAAAGCATCAGCGGCGGTGAGATCCGGATCGGCGATCGTGTCGTCAACGATTTGCCGCCGCGCGAGCGCGACATTGCCATGGTGTTTCAGGACTACGCGCTCTACCCGCACAAGACAGTGCGCGAGAACATGGGGTTCAGCCTGAAGGTGCGGGGCGCGAACGCGGCGGAAGCGGACGCCAAGATCAGGGGCGCGGCGGAGATGCTTGGCATCACCCATCTTCTCGACCGGCGGCCGGGACAGCTCTCCGGTGGACAGCGCCAGCGGGTTGCGATGGGCCGGGCCATCGTTCGGCGGCCGCAGGTGTTCCTGTTCGATGAGCCGTTGTCCAATCTCGATGCGAAGCTGCGCGGTCAGGTGCGCACGGAAATCAAGAGGCTGCACCAGACAATAAAGACCACCATCGTCTATGTGACCCACGATCAGGTCGAGGCGATGACGTTGGCCGATCGCATCGTCATCCTTCGCGGCGGCGACATCGAGCAGATCGGAACGCCCGATGAGGTCTACAACAATCCGGCGAGCGTGTTCGTCGGTAGCTTCGTCGGCTCTCCGTCGATGAACTTCGCCAAGGCCAGGGCTGCCCATGGCTATCTCGATTTCGCCGACGGCAACCGTCTGCCGCTTGCGACATTGCCTGGCACCGGGATCTCGGCGGCTGACGGGCGCGAATTCATCGTCGGCATCAGGCCCGAGCATTTCACATCGGGGACGTCCGACGTCGGACTGAATTGCGAGGTTCAGGTCGTCGAGCCGCTCGGCTCCGATACGCTGGTGCATTTTTCGGTGGGCGGCGCGACACTGACCGCGCGGCTGCCGCCCGAGTTGCGCCCGCGAACCGGTGAGGCGTTCAAGCTGGGCCTCGACCCTGCGAAGATTCATCTGTTCGATGCGGAGACGGAGCGTGCCCTGCAGTGAGAGCTGCGCTGCGAGGGCTTCGACCACAAGCTAGAAATGTCGCGAGCAAGCGGCGATCTTAATCGGGAGGACGGCATGAGTTTGGGACGCATTTCAAAGATAACAGGACTGCTGCTCGGATTCGGAGCATTCGCATTCGCGGCCGCCGCGTCCGCCGAAACCACGTTGAAGGTCTTCATCACAAGCCAGGGTCAGCCCGGCATCTGGCGCACGGTGCTCGATCAATACGAAGCGCGCAATCCGGGCGTCAAAGTCGCTATCGATCTGGGCGGCGCGACCTCGGATCTGCAGGCGCAATATCTCAACACGGTCCTCACGGCAAAGGACGCTTCGCTCGATGTGCTGATGCTCGACGTCATACGGCCGGCGCAGTTTGCGGCTGCTGGCTGGACCAGCCCGTTCGCAAGCGAAAACATGTCGGCTTATCTCCGCGCCTATGCCGAGGCGAACACCGTCGACGGCAAGGTGGTGGCGCTCCCCGCTTTTGCGGATTCCATGTTCCTCTATTATCGCAAGGACCTGCTCGACAAATACGGGCTCCAGCCGCCAAAGACGTGGGACGAGCTCGCTGCCGCGGCGAAGAAGATCGCGGACGGTGAGCACAATCCGAATCTGCAGGGCCTTTCGTTCCAGGGCAAGGCGATCGAAGGTGCAGTCTGCACTTTCCTCGTACCATACTGGAGCCAGGGCAAGGTGGTCGTGAAGGACGGCAAGCTCGACTTCGATCGTGAGGCCGCCGCGAAATCGCTCGCGCTCTGGAAGAGCCTCGCCGATAGTGGTGTTGCCAAGAAGAACATTGCCGAGGTTGCGACCGACGACACGCGCAAGGAGTTTCAGGCCGGCAACGTCGTATTCGCGGTGAACTGGGCTTACGCGTGGGCCATGACGCAGGGCGCGGACTCTGCCGTGGTCGGCAAGGTCGGCGTCGCGCGGCTCCCGGCGGTCGAGGGCGGCGAACAGGCGACTTGCCTCGGAGGTTGGGAATGGGGCGTTTCCGCCTTTTCCAAGCATCAGGAGGAGGCGAAGAAGCTCGTCGAATATCTGTCGAGCTCCGAAGTCTCCAAATTCATGGCCATCAACGGCTCGCTGCTGCCGACCTACGGCAAGCTCTACAAGGACGCGGACGTGACCAAGGCGGTGCCGTGGTTCGCCGACGCTCAGCCGATCGTTGAGACCGCTAAGCCGCGTCCGGTGACGCCGCGTTACAACGAGGTCAGTGAAGCGATCCGGACCACGGTCAACGCGGTGCTCGCGGGCGTGACCACGCCGGCGGACGGCGCCACCCAGATCGAGGCTCGCCTGAAGCGGATCCTCCGCTAAGGCACGTTCCGGCGACGAGTGGGTGTATTTCTCCTACGTACGCAGCCCGCTCGTGGTCGCGAATTCTTGCGGTCGCCTCGTGCGCAATCCGGACCGGACCTAATGACGATGACATCCACGTCCAAGAACGCAGCCGGTCGCGTCGATGCGCGACGCGCGAGGCTGTCGCGCTGGTTTGATCCGGACGAAACGACGCTCGCCGTTCTTCTCTTCGCGCCCGCCGCGATCCTGCTCAGTATGATCATCGTCTATCCGGTGGGCCGGCTCATCTACACGAGCTTCCTCGACCTCTCGCTGACGTCGGGCCTGCCGGCGCGATTCGCCGGGCTCACGAACTTTCAGCAGATGCTGGAAGATCCGGTCTTTTGGCAGGCGACCTGGAACACGATCCTGATCACGCTCATCACAGTGCCCGGCGCGCTGTTGGTCGGGCTCGGACTTGCGCTGCTCGCCAATCTGCCGTTCCAGATGCGATGGCCGGTGAGGCTCTCGCTTCTGATTCCGTGGGCGCTGCCGCTTGCATTCGCGGGCCTGATCTTCGCCTGGTTCTTCCATTCGGAATACGGCGTCGTCAACGACGTGCTCAATCGGATCGGCCTGCCTGGCGTGATCTGGTTCAATTCGCCGCGTCTCGCGTTCGCCGCGATCTGTCTCGCCATCATCTGGAAGGCCTCGTCTTTCATGGCGATGATCATTCTCGCCGGATTGCAGACCATTCCGCGTTCGCTTTACGAGGCGGCGGACGTCGACGGGGCAGGGCGTGTGCGGCAGTTCTTCGAGATCACGCTGCCGCTGCTGAAGCCCACGATCGTGGTCGCGCTGATCTTCCGCACCATTACCGCGCTGCAGACCTTCGATATCCCCTACATGATGACGGGAGGCGGGCCGGGCACAGCAACCGCGACGTTGGCCATGTACATCCATCAGAACACCGTGTCGTTCCTCGACCTTGGTTATGGATCGGCGCTTGCGGTGGTGATGTTCGGCCTTTCGATGTGCGTCACGGCGCTTTACCTGCGCATGATCCGCGGCAGCGGGAGCGCATCATGAGCACGGCTGCCTTCTCCACTCTCGGCTCGGCCTTGTCCGGCAAACCGTTGCGCGCCATCGCCGCGCTCATTCTCGTCGTGAACGGCCTGTTCCCGGCGCTGTGGATTCTGCTGACCTCGTTCAAGACCGAGGCGGAGCTCACGCAGAAGCCGATCACCTGGCTGCCGCAAGCGGCGACGATGCAGAATTACGTCCAGGCGTTCTCCGATCAACCGCTGCTCACGTTCCTATTCAACAGCTTCATGGTTGCGCTGTTGTCGACCGCTCTGACGCTGCTTGTTTCCGTTCTCGCGGCCTATGCGTTGGCGCGGCTGAATCTGAGATTTCGCGGCCTCATCATGTCGCTGATCATCGCGGTCTCGACTTTCCCGCTGGTGACGCTCCTGGTGCCGCTGTTCGAGACGATGCGCGCGCTCGATCTGCTCAACACCTGGGTGGCGCTGATTTTGCCTTACACGGTGCTGAGCCTGCCGGTCTGTACGTTGGTGCTGACTTCGTTCTTCGAGGGCATTCCGCGCGATCTGGAGAATGCCGCCATGATCGATGGCTGCACGCGTTTTGGCGCGTTGTTCAAGGTGGTGGTGCCGCTGTCCGCACCGGGCGTATTTACCGCGGGTATCCTTGCCTTCGTCAATTCATGGGACGAGTTTCTGCTCGCGCTCTCGTTCAATTCCAATCCGGCACTGCGTACGCTTCCGGTCGGAATCCAGCTTTATCAGGGCGAGTTTGCCTTCCCCTGGCCGGTGATTTCGGCCGCGCTCGTCGTCGGCATCGTACCGGTGGCGATCCTGATCGTGATCTTCCAGGAGCGTGTGGTCTCGGGGCTGACGGCGGGCGGCCTCAAGGGATGAGCGTGTCAAAGATACGCAAACATACGTTCCCGATATCGAGAAGCCGCGTTTCGATCCGGATGTCTAATGCTTAACGAGGTTACCAAGATGGCAGCTTACGATTCGGTTCGCTACGCCTCATTGGCTGGTCGCAGCGTGCTAATTACTGGCGGAGCATCTGGAATCGGCGCCGAAATGGTGAGGGCCTTTACTTCCCAAGGGGCGATCGTCTCTTTCGTCGATATCGACGAGGCGGCGGGGTCGGAGACCGCGGCCGCGACGGCAGCGGAGTTCATTGCTTGCGACATCACCGACATTGCAGCGCTCCGCTCTGCGATCGCGGGCGTGGAAGACAAGCATGGACCGGTCGCAGTGCTCATCAACAATGCCGCCCGCGATGACCGCCACGCGATGGCCGACGTTGGGCCTGAGGCTTGGCGGCGCGCGCTGGCGTTAAACCTCGATCATCAGTTTTTCGCCAGCCAGGCCGTGAGTGGACGGATGATTGAGGCCGGCCGCGGGGCGATCATCATGTTCGGATCGGTCTCCTGGATGCGTGGAATCCCGGGAATGGTCGGCTATACAACAGCGAAGGCGGCAATCAACGGCATGACCAAGACGCTTGCCCGCGAACTGGGCCCAGCGGGCATTCGTGTCAACTGCATCGTGCCGGGTGCGATCGTGACCGAGCGCCAACTTCGGTTGTGGGCGACACCCGAAAGCAATCGGAAGTTCATCGAAAGTCAGGCGCTCAAAATTCGACTCGATGCCACGCACGTTGCGCGCGTAGCGCTGTTCCTCGCCTCTGACGAGAGCGCAGGCTGCACAGGGGCGAACTTCGTCGTCGATGCTGGCCTGACCTGAAGGGATGAAGGGGAATGGACTTAAAACTTGAGACGACCCAATCCGGCTTCGCAATCTCCATTGGTGGCCACCGGGTTCTTGCACACAGTGCCGCAGCGCCATGTTTCTTCGTCGGTCAAGGGCACGATAGCATCGCGATGCATCGCGGTCACTTCGAGATCGAAGATCGCCTTGCTGAACGCTGTCCGCTAGCGCATGCCGAGACGGATGGCGAAATGATCGTGTTTGCCGCTGCCAAGGGGCAGCCCCCGCGCCTGGCTGTCACGCTCGAGGGCAATGCGCTGGTGCTGCAGGCCCTTGAACCATCCGTGAATCGATTTTGGCTGCGTGTCGTTGCCGACCGGGATGAGAACGTCTGGGGCGGAGGCGAGCAGTTCTCCTACTTTGATCTGCGCGGGCGGCGCTTTCCGTTGTGGGGCTCGGAGCCAGGCGTCGGGCGCGACAAGAACACCGAAATCACATTCAAGGCGGACGTGGCGGGCCACGCGGGCGGCGACTACTATCACACGTACTATCCCCAGCCGACTTATCTCTCATCGGCGCGCTATGCGCTGCACGTCACGACATTCGCCTTTAGCGCGCTCGATTTTCGCGATGATTCGTTTCACGAGATTGAAGTCTGGGCCGTTCCGGAGCGCATTGAGCTGTTTGCCGCACCCTCGTTCGTCGAACTGGTGGAGATCCTGTCCAGCCGTTTTGGGCGTCAGCCGCCACTCCCGGAATGGATCTACAGCGGTGCGATAATCGGCTTAAAGGATGGAGCGAACTCGTTCGATCGCCTCGCGAAGATGCGTGAGGCGGGCGTCAAGGTCGCTGGTCTGTGGTGCGAAGACTGGGTCGGGATTCGGCCGACTGCATTCGGCGCGCGGCTGTTCTGGGACTGGCAGGCAAACGAGACGCGGTATCCGGGCCTGCGACAGCGCATCGCTGAATTGAACAGCGAGGGCATCCACTTCCTCGGTTACGTGAATCCGTATCTTTGCGACGATGGTGCCCTGTTCAAGGAGGCCGAGGATGCGGACTACTTCGTCAAAGATGCTTCAGGGCGAACTGCCCTGATCGATTTTGGCGAATTTCACTGCGGCATCGTTGATTTCACCAATTCAGACGCCGCGGCGTGGTTTTCCGAAGAGGTCATAGGCGCGAGGATGCTCGACTATGGCTTGTCCGGGTGGATGGCCGATTTTGGCGAGTATCTACCGGTTGAGGCGCGTCTCGCCAGCGGTGTCGACGCAAGGCTGGCGCACAACCATTGGCCAACGCTATGGGCAGAAGTCAACGCGAAGGCGGTGGCGAGTCGCGGCCGGACAGGTGAGGCAGTGTTCTTCATGCGGGCTGGCTTCACAGGCATACAGAGGTCGTGCCCGTTGCTCTGGGCCGGCGATCAATCGGTTGACTTTTCGCGGCATGACGGGTTGGTCACGGTCATCTGCGCCGCGTTGTCGTCGGGACTGCTCGGCAATGCGTTTCACCATTCCGATATCGGCGGCTACACGAGCCTGTTCGGAAATGTCCGCACGCCCGAACTTATCATGCGCTGGACCGAGATGGCGGCATTCACGCCGGTGATGCGTAGTCACGAAGGCAACAGGCCCCGTGACAATTTGCAGATCGACGGCGACCCCGTGGTCCTTTCGCATTTTGCAAGAATGACGGCGATCTACGTTCAACTCTCGCCCTATCTCAGGAGATTGTCGCTGGAAGCAACCCGCCGGGGCCTCCCGGTGCAGCGTCCGTTGTTCCTGCATCACGAAGAAGACCGGCGCACCTACGGCATTCAGGATTGCTATCTCTATGGTCGGGACGTGCTGGTTGCGCCCGTCTGGCAGGCATCACAAGTTGAGCGGAAACTCTACCTTCCGGCGGGGACTGACTGGATTCACCTCTGGACGGGCCAGTCATTTGCTGGCGGCCAGGAAATATCGATCGAGGCGCCGTTGGGACGGCCCGCGGTCTTCTATAGGGCAGATACCGAATTCGAAACGCTGTTTGTTGGACTTCGGGACTTATAGTTCCGCTTTGTACGTCGAGGTAACCCATCGGCAGCACCAGCATTTGTATGAAGCGCGCGGCCGCCCGGAAACCACAGTGTGAAGCCGGTCGACGACCGAGCCAACATGCGCTCGCTGCAACTCAGATCTCCTCCGCGACCAGTTTGAGGGCGCCGGCAATTCCTGTCGCCACGACAAGGATCACCGCCATCCCGATCATGCCGGCGTTGAAGGAGCCGGTTGCGTCCTTCAAAAGGCCGACCATATAGGGACCCACGAAACCGCCGAACGCACCGACAGAGTTGATGAACGCTATTCCCCCGGCCGCCGCGGCGCCCGTCAGGAAGCTCTGCGGGATCGTGTAGAAGACAGTCCGCGCGGAGATCGTTCCGACCAGCGCCAGTGTCAGGCAGGCCAGGGCCGGAGCGAGCGAGGTGAAGACGACCGAGAGGGTCAGTCCAAGGGCGCCAAGGATCAAAGCGGCCATGAGATTGTAGACCTTCTGACCTTTGCGATCCACGAGACGCGCCCAAAACAGCATGCCTATCGTTGCGAAGAGGTAGGGAACAGCCGAAAGCCACCCGACTTCCATGTTGCTCAGACCGTGCCCCTTCAGGATCAAGGGCAACCAGATGCCTATGCCGTAGGAGCCGATCGTGAAGGCGAAGGTGACCGCCGTGAGCATCAGCACCCGCGAATCTTTCATTGCGGCCCACAGGTTCTTTTTTGGCTTGTCGTGCTTGTCGCCGGCAAGAGCGGACAGAAGCGCTTGTCGCTCCTGAGGCGTGAGCCATTGAGCCTGCTCGGGCCTGTCGGCGAGCAGAACGAGGCACAGAATTCCGAGCACGCATGCTGGAAGGCCTTCGATCAGAAACATCCATTGCCAGCCTGCAAGCCCCCAGAATCCATCCATGCCGAGGAGGGCCGCCGAGATCGGACTGCCCAGCAGCGAGGATAGCGGCGTCGCAGCCATGAACAGGGCGAGCACGCTCGTCCGGTGCTTCGCGGGAAACCAGATCGAGATGTACCAGATCACGCCCGGAAAGAAGCCGGCCTCGAATACACCGAGGAGAAAGCAGATCAGGTAGAAGCTGTACGGTCCCGTCGCAAACGCAGTCGCCGCCGCAGCAAGGCCCCACGTGATCATGATGCGGGCCAGCCAGCGACGCGCACCGAACCGGTACATCATCATGTTGCTCGGGACTTCCAGAAGGCAGTAGCTGAAGAACAGGATTCCGGCGCCCCAGCCGAATTGAGTGGCGCTCAATCCGATATCCTTGTTCATTTGCAGTGCAGCAAAGCCGACGCTGGTGCGATCGAGGTAGTTGAAGAGATAGGCGAGACCCAGAAGCGGGACCAAACGCCAGGTGTTCTTGGAAATGGCACTTGCCAGCAGTCCCGCATCGGGACTTCCATCCGTGAATGATCTGTTGGCCGTGATTTCGGTCATCCGCTGGTCCTCCCTGCTATCCGGGCCGGTTACCCTGACGGGGCCCAGCCGTGTTAGGCTCGACATGCCAGATCGAGCGGACAAGGGTCCAATCGCTAATGTTCAAGAACCGATAACCGGGAGGAAGAAGTGGACCTTCGCGACCTCACCTATTTTGAGGTGATTGCCGATTTGGGCCATATGGGCCGAGCTGCCGACAAGCTCGGCCGCACTCAACCAGCTCTGACAAAATGTATCCAGCGTCTCGAAGAAGCCGTGGGCGCCGATCTGTTCGAGCGAACAGGGCGTGGGATCACCCTCACGCGCGTCGGAGAGGTCCTCCTGGCACGCGCGCGACGAATGCGCGAGGCGATGGAGGAGTCGCTGCGCGAGGTCACCGATTTCGCCGCCGGCGCGGCAGGTCGCGTCAGTATCGGCTGTGGCGCCACGATGGGGGAATACCTGCTGCCGCAGATATGCCGGGCCATCATCGCCGATGCGCCTGGACTGGCGATCGAAGTGCAGATTGGAATGAGTGGCGTCGTCAGGGCAGCGCTTCGCGAGCGGACCCTCGATCTCGCGATTGGACCGATACTTGCCTCGGACGAGCAGGAGTTCAGGCACGAAGCGTTCGGCATGGACGAAGTGGTCGTCGTCGCAGCAAAGGATCATCCACTTTGCGGCAAGCGGCTCGCCATTGAGGATCTGGTCGCGTCGAAATGGGTGCTGCCGGCCCGTACCGTCGCCATGCGTCAGTGGCTCGACAACGTATTCGAAGCGCATGGTTTGCCGCCGCCGATCGTCCAGATCGAGACCAACTCGATCACGACGTTGCCCAAGCTGATCGCCGACACGGCGCTGCTCAGCTTCACGTCCACGCGAAACCTTCATCCGCTTCGACTGGGCAGCCAGCTCGACCGTTTGATGATCGACACCACGACGATGCGAAGGCCGCTCGGCTTCGTCACGCGCAGGGACGGCTATCTCTCTCCGGCCGCGCAGCGGGTCGTCGGCCTGCTCAAATCCAAAGGGCGCGATTTCCTCGAGCAGGTCACGTTGCCGGGCATGACGGACGCCTCCGACGCAGTGCCGCCCATCGTGGTCAGTCGGGCGGAGCGAGTCCATAAACGCGTGAGACAGTCCCACTGAACAGGCTCTGGCGGTCGCTCTCGCTTGCGTGACGCGTCAGGCGTTTGAATGCATTCCACGCCGATCCATATCCATACGAGCCCTTGTCGACCGGAAAATTGCTCTCGAACATGCATCGTTGCGGGCCAAATGCTTCGATGCAAACCTCAATGTAGGGCCGCCAGACTGAGGCGAGGACTTCCGACGTCGGCGGGATCTCCCGCATGTCGAATCTGAATCCGTTGATACGCATTCCGAGGCCGCCGAGCTTGACGCAGACGTTCTCGCATCTTGCAAGATCGCGGATCGCGCCCGACCACGCGGCGAAAATGTCGTCGCGCCGATCCTTGTAAGCTCCGATGCCGACGATCCCGCCGAGATGATCGAGCACGATCGTTGTTTGCGGGAACGCCCGCGCGAGCTCGGTCAGTTCGGGGATTTGCGGGTGGAACAGCCATGCGTCGAAGACGAGCTCCAATGGCGCCAGTCGCGCAAACCCGGCTCGAAACGCGCTGTCGCCGAGGAGGCCGGGCGGACCGGCGCTCAGCGGATTCATCAGGCTTCGATCGGTGTCCCACGCGGCTACGTGCCGAATGCCGCGAAATCGGTCGGGAGCGGCGGCGACGTGGGCTTCGAGCACCGCCGTCACTTCGTCTCCGAGACGCAGATCCGCGTGACCGACAATTCCGGCACAAAGGCGCCGCGGACCGTAGTTGCCGCTCGCGCTCATGGCCGCGACACCATTGATGAACTCGGTTTCGCCGACGACCCGCATCGCAGTTGGTCCGCCGGACCTGTACATCGCCTGGCACTGCATGAAGACGCTTGCCGTGACGTTATGACCGCTTCCGGCGATGTCGGCGAGATATTCGTCGAACAGGTATCTCCAGTTCTGCCTGTCCCAGAGATGATGATGGGCGTCGATGATGGGCAGATCAGGTTCGAGCGCCTCCTCGAAGCCGCGCGCCAGCCAGTCCGGCCGCACGGCGAGATAGTTGCCGCCTCCCGACCGAGAGGCGGAGCCGCTGCCTTCGGTTTGGTTTTGAGTCATTTTGCGAAATCCCGAGGAGCGGGCCCGGTGTAGCGATAGGGAATACCCGGCGGCATGGGTCCCTTGATCCGTCCGCCTTGCTGCGATTGCTCCCATGCATGCGCGAGGATGCCGACCGAACGCGAGAGAATGAACAGGCCACGACCCAGCGCGGGCGAAAAGCCCAGCTCCGAATAGATGACGGCGGTGGCCCCGTCGATGTTCATGGGGATCTTCCGACCCTTGCGCCGCTGCATCAAGTCTTCGACCCCGTGGCCGATCTCTGCAAAGCGCCCGGTGACCACGTTATGCCCTCGCGCTGCATCGACCAGCTCGAGTAGCCGGGGTGATCGGGGATCGATCGGATGAAAGCGGTGTCCGAAGCCGGGCACGATCTTTCCGTTCGCTGCGACGAAGGCGTCGAGGCCCTGTTCGATGGCTGTTTTCAACTCGGCACCATCATCCTGAAGACGCGCGATTTCGGCGTACAGCTCCATGCATTGTTCGCCGGCGCCGCCGTGCACGTCGTCGAGCACGTTGATGGCCGAGGCCATCGCGCCATTCAGAGGAAGGCCACATGTCACGGCCATCCGTCCGATCGCGATCGACGGCGCCTGGGGACCGTGGTCCACGGCGGCGACAAGCGCAGCTTCCAGGAGTGCTCCTTGCTCAGGGGACGGCAGCTCGCCCTTCAGCATCAGCCATATCATTTGCGGGAACGACACCCGGCCAATCAGTTGCTCGATCGGAAAGCCGCGAAACCGGATCACGCCCGGCTTCATGTCGATAATGCCGGTCGACCACCATTGGGTCGCCGTTTGCAGCAGGTCTGCGGAGCCTTGATCGGTCATGAGTCTCTCCTCGATCGCTTGTCAGGTGCTCGACGTCTCGGCGCGTGCCTTCAGATCCGGCATCTTGACCGACTCCTTGACCGTCGGCCGGTTGTCGAAGGCGACAACGCCGTGCTGGCCGAACGCTTCGATGTCGCCGTGCTCGAAGCCGAGCTGCCTGAGCCACTTCTCGGTGTCCTGGCCGAGGCGGGGTGGCGGCAACGGTTCCGGATAATCCGTCTCGAGTCGGAAGCCCGGACGGGTGACACGCATCGTCTGGCCGCCTGACACTTTCGCGCTCAGGCTTTCGACGAACTTGCGGCCGACGATCTGCTCCTCCTTGAGCACCTGCGGCACGCTCAGAACGCATCCAGCCGGAACGCCGTTGGCGTTGAAAAGCGTCTCCCATTCGGCCGCGGATTTGGCGGCGAGGGCGACTTCAAGCTCCTGCTTCAGAGCCGCGCGATGGTCCTTTCTCGCCTGCCGCTCGCTAAACCGCGGATCGGACTTCAGCTCCGGTTTTCCGACGATGTCGCACAGCGCCTCATACTGCTTCTGCTCGTTTGCCGCGATGTTCAGCGGCCCGGAGCCCGTCGTGAAAGTGCCGGACGGAGCTGCCGTGAAGTTCTCGTTGCCGATCGGTTGCGGATCGACATTGCCGTTGAGGTGGTTGGAAACCACCCAGCCCATCGCAGCCAGGGTTGATTCAAGCAGCGAGACATCGATGTGCCGCCCGCGTCCGGTCTGCCGTTGTTCCACGAGAGCGGCCGTGATCGCAAAGGATGCGGTGAGACCGGCAATCGTGTCGGCAATCGGAAAGCCGGTGCGCAAGGGGGCGGTGTTGGCATCGCCCGTGACGCTCATGACGCCCGAAAGTCCTTGAACGATCTGATCGTAGGCGGGTCGGCCCGCCCAGGGTCCGTCCTGCCCGAAGCCGGAGATCGCGCAATAGATGATGCGCGGATTGCGCCTTGCCAGCACCTCATAGCCGAGCCCCAGCCGTTCCATGACCTTCGGGCGAAAATTCTCCAGCACGACGTCGGCCGTTTCGACGAGACGAAGGAATATCTCCTTGCCTTGATCGGCCTTGAAATCGATGGCGACGGATTGCTTGTCCGCGTTGACGGCGACGAACGACAACCCCATGAGATTCTTCGCCATCGCCGGGTCGGCGCCGAGTCGGCGCGCAAGATCGCCGCCCTTTGGATTTTCGATCTTGATGACCTCGGCGCCGAGACGTGCAAGCTGATAGCCGCAGAACGGACCGGCGAGCACGTTCGAGAGATCGAGGACGCGAATGCCGGCGAGTGGCAATGTCATGTGTTGTGCTCCGGATATGTGAATTGACGCTCGACAGAAATCAGACCAGTCCAAGCCAATGCCACCAGGTCGCGGCGCACAGGGCGTAGAGAAGGCAGGCGACGATGCAGACGACGACACCGACTTTCGGGAAATCCTCGACGCGCAATCGGCCCGTTCCATAGACGAGGATGCTTGGCAGGGTGTTGTAGAACATGAGGAGCGGATAGCCGCCGATGATCATGCCGGCCGGCAGCGCCAGCGCGACCGGATTGACACCAGCTGTTCCCGCCATCGCCAGGATGATCGGCAGCAGGGCCGTCGCCATGGCGGTCGTGCCGACGAACATCACGTGCATGAACTGCACGATGAACATCACGACCACGATGACGATCAGCGCCGACGAACCGGCCAGGCCGAGCGCGAGGAAGATCGAATTGGCCAGCCAGTTGGCGGCGCCTGTCTTCAGAAGGATGTCGCCGAGCGAGACTCCGCCGCCCGCGATGAGCAGCACCTGCCAGGAGACGCCCTTGTTGGCATCGTTCCAGTCGATCACGCCGAAGCGAGGCAGAAACAGCAGACAGGCGCCCATCAGGCAGACGACTGTCGTGTCGAGCCCGGTCAAGCCCTGCGTCGCCCACAGACAGCTCACCAGGGCGAAGACGGTCAAGGCGCGCCATTCGGCGGAAGACATCCCCCCCATTGCGGCGAGATTCTGCGAAATCCGCGCGTCGGCCTGCTCATGACCGGCCTTGAATTCCGGCGGAAAGACACGCTGGATGAACCACCAGGTGAACATGGTCATGACCAGCGCCGGAGGGAATCCGTAGAGCAGCCATTCGGCGTAGGTGATCGTATGGCCGCTCGTCTTCGCGACGAACTCGACCGTCACGGGGTTCGGCACCGTCGCCGTCAACACGCCGGCACCGATCGTCGCATTCGTCATCGTCAGGGTCAGGAGCAGATTGATTGCAAATGGCGAACGCGCTCCGGCTCCGAAGATCGTCAGAATGCTGAGGCACTCCGGCAGGAGGATTGCCGTGCGCGCCGTCGATGACGGAACGAGAAACGCAAGCGCGATATTGACGAGCGTCACCCCGAGCGTAATCCGTGTCGGTTCACTGCCGAACCGCGCCAGAATGATGTAAGTGATGCGCTCCGCAAGCCGGGTCTTCACCATGGCGGTCGCGAGAATGAAGGCGCCCACGATGAGGTACACGGGCGAGGCGGAGAAGCCGTCAAGCGCGGTCCGAAGCGTAGCCGTTCCGGTCAGGACCGCAAGCGGTACAACCATCAGGCTGGCAATGGCCAACGGCATTGCCTCGGTCAGGTAAAGAACGAAAATGCCGCCAAAGAGCGCAAGCGCCTTGTGTCCCTGCAAGGACAGCGATTCCGGCGTGGGACTGAACCAGATGGCGGCCGCGATCACGATGGCGAGGGGAACGCCGATCGCCCTGAGCGTGGCCTCCAGCGATCGAGGCGCGTGCTCGCTGCCCGCCGCGTGAGCGTGAGATGACACGTGTTTCTCCCTGTCGAAGCATTCGGCGATGGATCGGTGCCATCACGGATTTGGGGCCGTGCTTCGCCGTGGGATTAACTCGCGAACCAAACCTGCGTCCAATTGCAAGTTTTCAGGAGATCATAACTGGCGGGAATGTGCTCGGCCGGCCGATGTCTCGCCGCTACGAGTGCGGCAGCGTCATCGCGCAGATGGAGGCGATCCGAGCCGGGCATGGGATCGGTAGCAGTCAAGTCCTCCTTTGAGTTGGATTGATCGCGATACCGGCTCGAGCTACGTGCTGCGATACCAACTCGCCAGATTCCACGTCGTGACGTCCCAACCCGAGATGTCGGCCATGAGGTTGTTGACGCCGGCGCCGACGATGTTGCGTGAGAGGAGCGGCAGGAACACGTTTGCCTCGCAGAAGGTCTCGTCGACCTTGATCAGCAGCGCGGCGCGCTTGACCGGGTCGAGCTCGTTCTGCGCGGCCTTGTAGGCCTTGTCGGCCTCTGGATCGGACCAGCGCGAGATGTTTCGCCCGAGCCATTTGTTCTCCTTGTTGGCGATCTCCCACGAAACGCACTGGTTCAAGAACCGCTCCGGATCGGGCTGCGGCTGCGTCGTGTTGTACATCTCCATGTCGGCATAGAATTTCGAGTAGGTATCGGGATTGCCGACGTCCGACGAGAAGAACACCGATGCGGTGACCGACTTGAGCTCGATCTCGATGCCTGCGCGCTGGCAGGCCTGCTTGATGATGGCCTGCGTCTTCTGGCGCGGGGCGTTGATCGAGGTCTGGAAGACGAATTTGAGCTTCTTTCCGTCCTTCTCGCGGATGCCGTCCGCGCTCTTTGTCCAGCCGGCCTCGTCGAGGATCTTGTTCGCCTTGTCGACGTCGAACGCGTATTTGAGCTTACCCGACTTGAACTGCGCAGGCTGGTTGACGAAGCTCGCCGTCGCGATGCCGCCCCGGCCGTAGATGAATTTCTGGATCGCCTCGCGATCGATCAAGAAGTTGATCGCCCGGCGAACGGCCGGCTCGGACAGCGTCGGGTGCCTGGTCTTGATGCTGGAACGCTCGCCGTCGACCTCGGTCCACGGGTCCGTCGTGTTGAGGATGATGAACTCGACGTTGCCGGAGGGCGTGACGTCGACCTTGCCCTTCCCACCGGCCTCCATGCGCTTGAGGACCTCATCCTCGACCAGCAGGTTCCAGGCATAGTCGTATTCGCCGGTCTGCAGCACTGCGCGTGCGGCGGAGACCGCGTCGCCGCCACCCTTCACCTCGAGCGTGTCGAAATGCGGCTGGTTCTTGACGTGATAGTCGGGGTGGCGTTCGGCCCGGATCATGTCGCCCGGCTTGAACTCGACGAACCTGTATGGGCCGGTGCCGACCGGCTTCAGATTGCCTGGCGCTTCGCGCGACTTCGCGCCGACATAGTTGCCGAAATGGTGTTTTGGCAGGATCTGGCCGACCGCGCCGACGAAGGGGTCGGCCCAGAACGGGGTCGGACTCTTGAACTTCACCTTGACGGTGTGGTCGTCGATCTTCTCGACGGTGATGTTCGTGTAGGATCCCGTGGTGTACGCCGCGGTCGCGAGATCCGCGGCGTATGTCCAGGTGAAGACGACGTCGTCGGCGGTGAAGGGCTTGCCATCGTGCCATGTCACGCCCTGCTTCAGCTTCCACGTCACGCTCATGCCGTCCGGCGCAAGGCCGCCGTTCTGCTTGCTCGGGACCTCGGCGGCGAGGCAGGGGATGAGGTTGCCCTCCTTGTCCCAGCCGGCGAGCGGCTCGAAGAAGATGCGCGAGGCGATCTGGTCCTTGGTGCCGAGCGCGAAATGCGGATTGAGCAGCGTCGGGGCCTGCCAAAGCAGGATCTTGAGCGGGCCGCCGCCGCCGGCCTTGGTCGGCTTGTAGTCAAGCGTGGCGTCCGCCATCGCCACGTCGTTCCAGGCCAGGATCTGGCTCGCGGCCGGCGCTGCGATGCCGATCGCAGTCATTGACTGGATGAACGAGCGTCGCGACAGCGTGCCTTGCTTCACCTCCGAGATGAGCCCGCGGATTTCGTTTTCGTTCATCGGATGACCTCCACCTCAAAGAAAACCCGTCACCGGTTGAATCCCATCATGTTTCATCAAGGCGGGGGCGGCAATGCCGACAAGGCCGGGAAACCCTGCGGCGAAACGGCGATCAGCGAATGAGTGAACTCGCGCAGCCATGACGACGTTGAGACCGGACGCATGAAGGCTGTGCAATCTGCGCGAGGCCGCTATGCTCTCGGTTCCCGACATCGCTAATCCGTTGCCCTTCACAGCCGCGCTTCATTATATTGTCTCGGCAATTGCGACCGGAGCAGCCTGCTCGGCGCCCCCCGGCGAGGACCACGCGATGGATGATACGATTGGCTACCCCGATCCCGGCCTCGACCTGTCGGACGGTTTCAAGCCGCACACCTCGCACTGGGGCGTGTTCTCGGCGCGCAACGGCGAGGCCGGGTTGGAAGTCAGGCACTATGCGGGGGATCCCGATCCGAGCGGCATTATCGACAATTTCCCCGGCGCGCTCCGCCACCAGGCGCGCGTCGCCCAGCCCGCGATCCGCCGCGGCTGGCTCGAGCGCGGGCCCGGCCCCGACGATCGCCGCGGCCGCGACGAGTTCGTCTCCGTCAGCTGGGAGAAGGCGCTAGACCTCCTTGGGGACGAGCTGACGCGCATCCGCGACACGCGCGGGCCCTCGGCTATATTCGGCGGCTCCTATGGTTGGGCGAGCGCGGGCCGCTTCCATCACGCGCAGAGCCAGGTGCATCGCTTCCTCAACATCGCGATGGGCGGCTATGTGCGGTCGGTCAACTCCTATTCCTCAGGCGCGTCCTCGGTGCTGCTGCCGCAGATTTTGGCGGGCTACGAAGACATCACCAAGCGCAACGTCACCTGGGAGCAGATCGCGACCGAGACCAAAATCGTGCTGGCGTTCGGCGGCATGGCGCTGAAGAATTCCATGGTGGCGGGCGGTTCGATCAGCAAGCACGTCGAGCGCGGCGCCATGGACGCTGCGCGCCGGCGCGGCTGCGAGTTCATCCTGGTCAGCCCGCTCCGCGACGATCTGCCGGTGGAGGCCGGTGCCGAATGGATGACGTGCGTGCCCGGCACCGACACTGCGCTGATGCTCGGCATCGTCCACACGCTGGTAGCCGAGGGCTTGCATGATCAGGCCTTCCTCGATCGCTACACCGAAGGCTGGCCGGTCTTCTTGCGCTACCTGACCGGCGAGAGCGACGGGCAAGCCAAGAGCGCCGAATGGGCCGCCGTGATCTCTGGCGTCAATGCGCCCACGATCCGCAAGCTCGCGCGTCGCCTTGCCGGAAAAAGGGCGCTCATCACCGTCTCCCATTCGTTGCAGCGCGCCGAGCATGGCGAGCAGCCGGTGTGGATGGGCATGGTGCTGGCCGCAGCGCTCGGCCAGATCGGCCTTCCCGGCGGCGGCTACGCCTATTCGTTAGGGGCGATCGGCTATTACGGCCGGCGCGTCAACGACGTGCCGGGGCCGACGCTGGGGCAGGGGCGCAACGGTGTCGCCGATTTCATTCCGGTGGCGCGCATCGCCGACATGCTGCTCAATCCTGGAAGCACCTATCGCTACAATGGCGAGACGCGCATCTATCCGGACATCCGTCTCGTCTATTGGGCCGGCGGCAATCCCTTCCATCACCACCAGGACATCAACCGCCTGCGCAAGGCCTTCGCGAAAGTCGATACGCTGGTCGTGCACGAGCTCGCCTGGACCGCGACGGCCCGCCACGCCGATATCGTCCTGCCCTCGACAATGACGCTCGAGCGGGAGGACATCGGCTATTCCGCCAACGATCCCTTGATGGTCGCCATGCACGGGATCGCCGAGCCGTTTGGGCTGGCGCGTGACGACTATGAGATATTTGCCGATCTCGCCGATCGTCTCGGGGTGCGCGAACCCTTCACCGAGGGGCGCAACGCGCGGCAATGGCTGCAACATCTCTATGAGCCGACCCGTGCCTCGCTGGCCAAGCGCGGCCTCGAAGCGCCGAGCTTCGAGGAGTTCTGGCAGCGCGGCAGCTTGGTCGTGCCGCAGCAGCCCGACGACGGCGGCAGGCTGCGCCGCTTCCGCGAGGATCCGGTCGCACACGCTCTGCCGACGCCGAGCGGGCGCATCGAGGTTTTTTCGGCGAAGATCGCAGGCCATGGCGATGCGGATTGTCCGGGCCATCCGGTCTGGCTCGAGAAGACCGACGTGCCGACGCCCGGCTCGCCGTGCTTCCTCGTCGCCAACCAGCCGGTGACGCGGCTGCACAGCCAGCTCGACTTCGGCGGACATTCGCTAGGCGCAAAACATCGTGGCCGCGAGGCCGCGCGCATGAACCCTCGTGACGCGGATGCTCGCGGGATCAAGGACGGCGACATCATCCGCCTGTTCAACGCGCGGGGCGCCTGCCTTGCCGCGGTCCATGTCACCGACGGCATCGCGCCCGGTGTAGTCCAGCTGCCGACCGGCGCCTGGTACGACCCGATGGATCCGGAGGAAGAAGCGCCGCTTTGCGTTCACGGCAATCCGAACGTGCTCACCCGCGACATCGGCACCTCGTCCTTCGCGCAAGGCTGCACCGGCCAGCTCACGACCGTCGAGGTGGAGCGGTTCACCAGCAACCTGCCCCCGATCCGCGCGTTCGACCCGATCTAGCGGACGCCGCTGCCAACAGGTCAAAGCCGCGGATCGGCATGGAAGACGCCGACCGCCATCGGTTGCATTCAATGTCGAAATTGAATTGATCGATGCCCAATAACTAGTCGATCGCACGCGGGGTGTCTTCTAGGTTCGAGGCGATGGCGGAACGAGCCGCGGGAAAACCGGGGCCGGGCCAGAGGCTGGGCAAAATGCCGAGGCGCCAGCTCAAGGGAGGATTTGATGCGCGAGTCGAACCTGCAGGCGTTCACCAAGGCGTCCACCCGCTATCGGTGGGTCATCTGCGCCTTGTTGTTCGCCGTGACCACGATCAACTATATGGATCGCAATATCCTCGGCGTGCTCAAGCCGACGATCCAGAACGATCTGCATTTCAGCGAAACAGATTTCGGCAACATCATCTTCTGCTTTTCGTTCGCCTACGCTTTCGGTTATGCCGGCATGGGGTGGCTGACCGACAAGATCGGAATTCGCCTCGGTCTTGCCGCAGCCGCCATCCTGTGGTGCCTCGCATCCATGGCGCACGGCCTGGTCGCATCGGTCGCCGGATTCATGGTCGCCCGCATCGTGCTCGGCCTCGGTGAGGGTGGCAACTTCCCGACGTGCATCAAGACGATCGCCACATGGTTCCCGGTGCGGGACCGTGCCTTGGCAACCGGCATCTTCAACAGCGGCAGCAATGTCGGCGCGATGCTGGCGCCGCTGATCGGTGCACTGGTCGTGAGCCTGTCCAGCTGGCAGGCAGCCTTCTACGTGACCGGCGCGATGGGGCTGATCTGGGTCGCGTATTGGCTGATCGCCTACCGCAGCCCGGCCGAACACCCCCGCGTGTCGCCGAGCGAGCTGGCCTATATCAACAGCGACCCCGAAGTCGCGACGGAAAAGGTCCCCTGGGCAAAGTTGCTGGCCTATCCCGGCACCTGGGTTTACATCGTTGGTGGTGTGCTCACCAACCCGGCCTGGTGGTTTTACAACAACTGGGTTCCGTCCTTCCTCAACAGCAAGTTTCACGTGTCGCTGATGGCGGTGGGCTTGCCGCTGGTGGTGATCTACCTGCTCACTGATATCGGCTCGATCGCGGGCGGCTGGATCTCGTCGACCCTGATCAAGCGCGGCACGGAAGTGTTCACCGCCCGCAAGATCACCTTGCTGGTCTGCGCAGCCTGCACCGTGCCGGTGTTTCTCGCGCCACAGTTGGACAGCATGTGGGCCGCAGTCGTCTTGATCGGCATCGCGATGGCGGCTCACCAGGGCTTTTCCGCCAATCTGTTCACGCTGGTATCCGACACCATGCCGCGCGGAGCGGTCGCTTCCGCGGTCGGGCTCGGAGGCGGCATCAGTTCCGTGGCGGGCGCCTTTTCCGCCGCGGCCATCGGCCGCGTGCTCGACGCAACGGGCAACAACTACACCTTCGTGTTCTTCGCCTGTGCCAGCGTTTACCTGATCGCAACCGCGATCATTCACTTCGTCCTGCCGCGCACGAGGGCTTCGATGGTGGCGACCGACGGGGGGCTGGTATCGGTCAGCTGAGATCTGGTTCGGGCTGCGCCCGAGAAGTTTCGACCAAACTTCGCAAAACAAAAAGGCCTCGCCGAAGCGAGGCCTTCCTTGTTCAACCATGCCGGGTCTGCGCTAATCGTCCCAGTAGTGTCGGCGGATCACAACGCCGCGGTCGTAGTCGCGGTCATGATGGTACCAGCCATGATGCCAGCCGCGGTCGTGATCGTAGAAGCGCATGCGCGGACCATCATAGCGGTCGCCGTAGTAGTCTCGGTCGCCGCCAATATAGACCCCGAAGCCGGCTGCATTGGCGATGGTCGGGGCACTGATTGCAAGCGTCGCTGCCGCTGCAAGCGCGTAAGTGAGCTTCCTCATCGGTTCCTCCTTTGCATCGTTCGTGCAGGGGTCAACGACCGCCAGCATCAGCCGTTGCAGGAACGCGGCAGAAACTTTGTTGAATGGATGTTCAGGTTCCCCAAGCCTGATGGCGGGCCTCAGCCCGCCTTCGTGCCGGTGATGATTGCAAGCGCCTCGACCAGGCGGTCGAGATCGGCCTCCGTGGTGTAGAGCGCCGGCGTCACGCGGATGCATTGCCCCTTGGCAACGCCCGCGCGGCGCACGGTGTGCACCTTGAAGCCGTCCCGGAGCCTGGTCACGACGGCGTCGTTGTCTGCCTTGCTCGTCTTGCCGGCGAGGCGAAATGAGGTGATGGCGCCGTAGGAGCCGGCTTCGTCCGGCGTCAGGATCTCGATATCCCTGAACGCGCGGGCGCGGCTCACCCAGTAGTCGCGCAAATAGCGCAGGCGGGCCTGCTTGGCGGGTGCGCCGATCTCCTGATGCAGCGCGACCGCCGTCGGCACCGTCAGCACGGTCGCGAAATTCACGGTGCCGGTGTGCACGCGGGAGCGGATATCGCTCTCCGGATAGTCCTCGTCGCCCATGTCGCGGTCGATGTCGGCGAGGCGGTCTTTCCTGATGTAGAGGAAGCCGACGCCGAGCGGCGCGCCGATCCATTTGTGCAGGTTGAAGCCGACGAAATCGGCCTCGAGCTCGCCGACTTTGAACTCGATCTGCCCCGACGAATGCGCCGCGTCGACGATGGTGTCGATGCCCTTCGCTTTTGCCATGCGCGCGATCTCCGCGATCGGCATCACGAGGCCGGTGCGGTGGCTGACATGGGTGAGAAGCAGCAGCTTCGTCTTTGGATTGGCCTCGATCGCCTTTGCGTAGGCGTCCAGCACCGCCTGCCGGGTCGCCGGCTCCGGCACGTCGAACTTGACGACGTCAACGCCGCGTCGCGCCTTCAGCGCGTTCATCGCATACTGCATCGAATCGTAGTCGAGATCGGCATAGAGCACGGTGTCGCCGGCCTTCAGCCTGTTGTAGCCGCCGATCAGGAGCTGCAGCGCCTCCGTCGCCCCCCGCGTCAGCGCGATCTCCTCGGGCGCCGCGCTGACGGCTTCCGCGACCTTGACGCGCACGGCCTCGAAATCGGCACCAAAGCGCTGCCGCGCATAATAGGAATTCTGGGAGTTGACCATGTCGGTCTGGCGGATGAACTCGCGCCGGACGGGCTCGGGCATGACACCCCAATAGCCGTTCTCCAGGTTCACGACGTCAGGTGTCACGGCATAGAGCCCGCGCACCGCGTCCCAATAGGCCTTGTCGGTGGCGATCGCAGCCGCCGGCCCCGTCGGCGCTTTCGGCAAGCCTTCGGCGGCCAAGGCCGGCCCCGCCAGCGGCGCAACCGCAGCGGCCGCGAGCCCCTTCAGGATCGACCGGCGGTCGGACGACAACATCTTGAACAAATGCATCTTGAGCCCCCAAATTTAGCGCGGCGACCAGAGCAATGATCGACGAAGCCGAGATGACGAGACGGTGACCGTCCACTGATGTGGCGTCGATCCAGGGCTCAGGCGCCCGTAGGATGGGTTGAGCACTAGCGAAACCCATCATGCTGCATCGTCGGACAAACCTCGATGGGTTTCGCGACCGCTCTACCCATCCTACGGGTTGGCAGCCTCCATTGACGTCGCCTGCCCGAGACACGACATATCCTGCACCCCCGACCCGCCCCTCGGCCCAGGAGCACCTCATGAACGCGCCGCAAAACATCGATCCTGCTGCCGCGCTTCCGGGCAGCGAGGTCCTGCACTGGCTGACCAACGAGACGCGCGATCAGCGCTTCATCGACAATATCTTTGCCGAGATGTGCATCCGCCTCCAGCAGGCCGGCATTCCGGTCGCGCGGGCGACGCTGCATGTCGTGATCAACCATCCGCAATGGCTGGGCGCGCGCATGATGTGGGCCGATGGGATGCAGGGCGCGGAGATTTCGCGGGTCGATTACGATGTGCGCGGGCGGTCCGAATATATCGGCAGTCCCGCCAACGAAATCTACGACGGTGCAACCGAGGTGCGCGAGCATCTCGAACGGGACCCGTCAGAGCGGCGCAAGCACGCCGTCTACGACGAGATGCGGGCGAAGGGCCTGACTGACTATGTGGCGTGGCCGCTCTATCATACGCTCGGCAAGCAGCATCTCGTCACCTTCGCAACCGATCGTCCCGGTGGTTTCGACGATACGCATATCGCAGCCCTGAGGAGACTGATGCCGGTCCTCGCGCTGGTCAGCGAGATCCGGGTCAAGAACCGGCTGGCGCGCACCCTGCTCGAGACCTATGTCGGATCGCATGCCGGCGAGCTCATTCTCGCGGGCGCCACCAGGCGCGGCAGCGGCACGACGGTGCGAGCCGCGATCCTGATCTGCGACTTGCGCGATTTCACGCGCATCTCGGACAACTGGCCGCGCGACGACGTCATCGATCTCCTCAACGACTATTTTGACGCGATGTCCGAGCCGATCGTGCGGCATGGCGGTGAGATCCTGAAATTCATCGGCGACGGCCTGCTCGCCATCTTCCCGCTCAGCCAGCCCTCGGCTGGGGCAAATCTGCTGCGGGCCGTGAGCGAGGCCCGGCAGGCGATGGCTGTGCTGAACGAAAACAACAGCGTCACCGGCCGCGCGCCGCTGCATTACGGGATCGGCGCCCATGTCGGCGACGTCATGTACGGCAATATCGGCTCGCGCACCCGGCTCGACTTCACCGTCATCGGTCCTGCCGTCAACATGGCCTCGCGTCTCGAAACTCTCACCAAGCAATTTGGGCGAACCGTGCTGCTCTCGCGCGCCTTCGCCGATCTCGTGAAGAACGACTTCGAGCTGGAGCGCGTCGGCGAGCATCCGGTGCGCGGCTTCAACGAGCCGGTCGAGCTGTTTGCGTATCACGGCTGAAGATTGACCGGCCACTTGCGTCGGCCTCCCGGATTTCGCTGCGCGGTTCGGCGTGGCCGAAGACGCGCAATCGCCGGCGAGCGGGAAGCTGGCCGGCGACGCATCGCCATCAGCAGAGTGCCACCTTATTGCCGCGTCAGGCGAACCACGTCCTGCCTCAGCACGTAGAGCGAGACGGCGAGCAGAACGACATCCTTCATCAGGAAGGGCACGTTGCCCGTCATCGCAGGGAAACCTCCTGCGGCCATGTCCCAGCCTTCCGGCATGAACGGAATGATGGTGACCGTCGCAATGAACGTGCCGGTCGAGCCCAGGGCGCCGAGAATGCCGAGCCGCTTGTCCCAGAAGCCCGCGAGCAGCAGGGACCCGAACGTCCACTCGGAAACGCCCAGGAAGTAGCTGGCGCCGGCGTGGCCGAACACCGGGTACAGCCACCAGATCAGCGGCCCGTTGCTGATGAACGGGACCAGGCGTTCGAACTCGTACGGAAACCATTTCTGATATCCGAAGAAGAAGAACATGATCACCATCGAGGCGCGGACGACGTGATAGTCGAGATCGTCCGCGAGCAGGCCGGAGCTGTGCAGCACACGGACAAGGGAATTCTGTGTGGTCTTTTGAGTGGTCTTGGCAAGCACGGTCATGGTCGCGAGTCCTTCATTCAAGATCTGACTGCATGGTCGCTTCACGCGACTGCGGGGAAGTCGATCTCGGTGTCGTTGATGCGGTTGAACACGTTGGTGAAGACGGTGGTTGCGAAAGCCAGGCTGATCTCGACCAGTTGGGCGTCGCTGTAGCCGGCAGCCTTGATCGCGGCGAAATCCTCGTCACTGACGGTGCCGCTGGACCGAGCGAGCTTGCGCACGAACTCGACCAGCGCGTCTCGCTTGGCATCGCCGGTGGGCTGGCCTTCGCGGATCTGCCTGAGCTCCTCCGGCTTCACGCCGGCGAGCTTGGCGAGATAATTGTGGGCGGCGACGCAGTAGTCGCAGCCGCCGGCGGCGCTGATGACAAGCTTGATCACTTCCTGGTCGCGCTTGGTCAGGCTGCCCGCAGCGAGCACGGCGTCGGCGGCGAGAACCGACTTGAGCGCAGCGGGACCGTGGGCGGCAATGGCCGCAAACGTGTTTGGCACGCTGCCGACGGCCTTCTTGATCTGGGCATAGACCTGACCGGACGGGCCGGCGACGGTTTCGAGGTTGGGGACAGTAAGACGAGACATGGTGACACTCCTTCGTTGGGTTCGTGAACGATTGCGGAGTGACAATATGATCGCGGCTTGAGTCTTTGAATGTCGCAATAACTCATATATATGCTCAATCATCTCATTTCCCGGTCGGGAGGTCGTCGTGGATTGGCTTAGCCGGCTGTTCGAGATGATACCGGTGCACGGTCGCCTCGATCTGCGCTGCGCCTACGGTGCGCCCTGGCGCATCGACCAGGGGCCGGGCGAGGCGAACGAAATCCCCTATCACGCGGTTGTCGGCGGTTCGGCGCTGCTCGAAGATCCAGCGGGCGGACGGTCGCTTCACCTGGAAACGGGCGACATCCTGCTGCTTCCCGGCAATCCGCGCCATGTGATGCACGACGGGAGCGGCGCGCGGCCGAAGCCGGCACGAAATCGCCGAGAGCTCAATCTCGTGATCAGTGAAAACGCTGGCGGAGGCGAACGGCTTGACTTGCTGTGCGGACATTTCGCGATCGCGCCCCCGCACGATCGGTTTTTGCGCAGCTATCTCCCTCCACGCCTGGTCGTGCATGCCGGCGCGCGCGCGGTGCAAAGGGACACCGGTGCGCAGCTTGGCGGTCTCGTTGCGCTGATGCGCAGCGAGTCGGCGGACGATCACTTGGGTGGCCGTGCAATGCTCAACGCGCTTTCAACGGCGATGTTCGCGCTCGTGCTGCGCCTTGCAAGTGAGACCGAAGATGCGCCGCGGGGTCTCCTCGCGCTGGCTGGTCATCCTCGCGTGGCCCCGGCCGTCGCCGTTCTGTTCAACGAGCCGGCGCGCGCGTGGTCGCTGCCCGAGCTTGCGCGCCTGTGCAATATGTCGCGTGCCACGCTCGCCCGTCAATTCCAGGAGAAACTGGGACGGTCTGCAAGCGATCTCCTGACGGACATCCGCATGGCGCGCGCGGCGAACGAATTGCGGAAATCCTCGATCTCGACCGCAGGCGTTGCGGAGATAGCAGGATATCAATCCGAGGCCGCATTCCAGCGCGCCTTCAAGAGCCACATGGGCATCACGCCGGCGCAATGGCGAAAGGCGGCACAGGAACCAGCGAACCTTGCCGACCTGGGATTGGCGAAGGCTGCCGAAAGCCGTAGTCCGGATGGAGCCAAGCGCCGCCGTTCGGGATAACTGTATCGGCTCGCGCTCCCGGCTTCACCGTCATAGGCCCTGCCGTCAACATGGCCTCGCGCCTCGAAACGCTCATCAAGCAACTAAAGCGGGATGGGGTTAGGTTGAATCGATTTGGGATTCCCAAATCAGCTTGTTTCTGATTCACCATGCTGGCT